>JANYAR010000074.1 GCA_025361185.1 Alphaproteobacteria bacterium
CTTGTGGATCTGGGAAAAGTCAGAACCCACCGACCAGAGGAAGTTACCATCGATTGCCAGGCCGTGGGTGCGGTTGACGGGGGCTATGAGACTGCGCACCGCCTTGCCGGTGGCCTCGTCCATCAGGAAGATGCGGCCGGAAGCCGGCACCGCCATCCAGTAGCGGCCATTGCCGGCCCACTTAACGTCGTGGCCGCCCGAGGCAGTTTCCGCAGGCATGCCCGGTCGCGGCGGCCGTTCCGGGCCGTAAAAGCCCCAGCCCGGGGTCGAGCCGGTTTGGAGTACAGTCACACGCGACTTCGAAGCGGCGATGGAGGACAAGATCCAGGACACCCCCTGGCAGACCGACGCCTGCATCGGGCATTGGCATTATGATCGGTCATTGCTGGCAAACCATCGCTATCACAAAGCCTCACTGATAATTCCTATGTTTGTGGATATTGTTAGCAAGAATGGCAATCTTCTTCTCAATATCCCACTGCCGGGCCATGGCGAGCCCGACGCCGATGAAATTTCGTTCTTGCGCGAGCTTGCGGACTGGCACGATGTAAATCGGGAAGCCATCAAAGGCACGCGCCCTTGGAAAGTCTATGGCGAGGGTCCGTCGACTCGTGCAGAGAAATTAAAATCTTATCAATTCTCGCAGCTCAAATTCGATTACAACGATATCCGCTTCACGACCAGGGGCGAAACGCTTTATGCCATCGCCCTCGGCTGGCCGGATGATGGAAAGTTTGTCATCAGATCGCTCGCGGAGAACGCCGCAAATTATCCTGGCCGGATCGGCAAGATTGAACTGCTTGGAGGGAAATCTGATCTCACCTGGACCCGCAGTTCGGATGGCCTGCAAATTCAGGTGCCGGCTGCAGCTCCGTGCAAATATGCTTGTTCGTTCCGAATTCTCCCCGCTTGAAAATGCTTGCGGATATTTTCAATCGGGGGAGGGTGTGTAGCACTATCGGATCGTTCATCTCCGGGACCGTCGTGCTGTTTTTTTGGTCTATCTGGGACTGCAAGTGCGGTAGGCGAAGCGCATCAGCACGCCGCCATCCGGCAGGGTCGTGCCGACCGGGTCGCTGCAACCGCGAAGTAAGCACCAATATGTTGTGTGCCGGAATCTTCGATTTTCCGGGCATTCAGAGGCCGTCTTATCGTTGAATTACCTTTGTTTCGATGATGCTTTGGATTTGAATTGACCCGCAAATGCTCCTAACCTCCGCCAGACGGGGAGAAGGTTCGTGATCCTGCAGAAGCGTCTTCTACTTTCTGCCATGGCCCTGGCCATGACCGGCGTGACACAGCCGGCGGCGGCCGCGCCTTGGGTGCGCGGCTATGTGGTCGGGGCTTATGAATATGCCTTCCGCTATGGCGGCCGGCCCGATTACAGCCGGGGTGCGGAAATCGAGCCGGGTATAGACTGCGAGCACGGCGCCAGTACCCATTTTGCCAACGACAGCCAGACTAAGATCGCGGTGGCGCGCCAGAAGTGGCGCTCTCCACAGGAGATCGACTGGATATCCAAACCACCGGGTCTAGACGATGTGCGCGCGCCCGTCCTGACGCGCTTTTGGATCTGGAACCGCGCTGTCGCTTATCGCGGCTACAAGAAAGAGATCGAAACCTACGTCAATCCCTGGGCGACCGACGATCCGGGCCAGCCGCAGGTGACCAGCCGCATCGGCGACGGCTTCAACCTCGATGGCAGGATCAAACCCAGTGATTTCGTCAGCCCCGATGGCGAGAAGGGCATCGACAATAATCTCTACCGGGCCTGGGGCTGTGATGCCCCCTGGCGGGGCAATGGCAACGCCACCCTTGATCTGCGCGCCAACGACAAGATGCAGGATGGCCTCTACACCATGGTCTTCCGCGTCTCCGGAAACCAGGATCCGATGAACGACAGCGACGCGACGGTCGAGGTTGGCTATTTGCCGGACAAGATCGTCAAAGACGCGCGGGGTAACGTGTCGGTTGACTATTCCTACCGCATCCTGAAATCGGCCCAGTACACCAAGCTGAAAGCTACCATCAAAAACGGGGTAGTGGAGAGCGAGCAGATTGAACATCTGCACACCCCGCGCATCGCCTGGTTCTATGACCAGACCGGCGATACGAACTTCACCAAGGGCAAGATCCGCCTGAACATTGCGCCCGATGGCCATACCGGCACCGGATTGATCGGCGGCTACCGCAACTGGCGCGATCTTTACGCCGAAAACACCTTCGCCCAAGACGGCGGCCAGCAGGGCATCCGCGAGCATGAGGATCATGTCGCGCTTTATTACGCCCTGCGCCGCAATGCCGACGGCATGCCCAACCCCAAGACCGGCAAGAATGACGGGATCTCGTCGGTCTACCGCATCAAGTTCGCCTCGGCGTTTGTGGTCGATCCCGATGGACCGATGGAAGTCCCCAAGCTCGTGCGGGAGGAAGAGCGCAAGGCCGTCTTCGAAGCCATCAAGGCCAGCACGATCAGGGGCACTGAAACCCGCGTTCCGCAGCTGGTCCCACCTGGTACCACCGAGTTCGGCGCCGGCATCACGGAAGGCTTGCTGACCGATCTGCCCAGCAAGGATTTCTTCCTTAAGACGCTCTACCGGCAGCACTATCCGGGCGAGGATGCGGACGGCTATCCAAAGTGGATGCAGGAATACCGCCGCCACCCTGAAGGGGGCATCGCGCCGCCAAAGCCGCAACCGCAGCAGCCGGCCAAGCCGCAGCAGCAGGTCAATGAAGATGGCGCGGCCCCCGGCAGGAAGACAGCTCTGAATTAGCCTCTTCTTTCGCGGTGGATGCGGATGTCCGCATTTGGCGCAAAGCGGACATTGGCTGATCGGGGAGAAATGACCGCTCGATGGGCGGTTGCGGATGGTTGGGGGCGACGAACGGGGTGGGATGCGCAAATATTTGTCAGGATGGATTGCCATCGGCCTTGTGGCTTTCGGCGGGATCGCCGCCGCGGCCACGCCCCAGGATCGGGCGCTGCTCCAAGCCGACAGCGACCGCGACGATTGGCGGCTGCATGGCCGCACCTACGACAATCAGCGCTTCTCGCCGCTCACCGGCATCAACAAGGACAATGTCGGCAAGCTTGCTTTGATCCATACCCTCCATACCGGCGTAGCCAATAGTTTCGAGGCGACGCCCATCGTGGTGGACGGCGTCCTCTATCTGGTCACCGCCACCAATCATGTCCAGGCCTATGATGCGGTGACCGGACAACAGCTTTGGGCCTGGCAGCCGGACAGACTGGACTATGCCGAGGCCTGCTGCGGGCCGCAGGCGCGCGGTGTGGCTGTCGCGTATGGTAAAGTCTTTACCGCTCTGTTCGACGGTCATTTGGTAGCGCTGGACGCCAAGACGGGAAAACTGATCTGGCAGACCGATCCCGCCAAGACCCACCCCGAACCCAGGCAATATTACACCTATACCCAGGCGCCGCAGGTCTATGACGGCATGGTGATCGTGGGCACCGCCGGTGCGGAATACGAGACGCGCGGCATGGTGGAAGCCTATGATGCCGGGACCGGCAACAAAATCTGGGAATTCCGCACCACCGCGGCGCCAGGCGAGCCGGGCGGCGACACCTGGAAAAAGGATGCCTGGAAGTTCGGCGGTGGTTCGGTATGGAACACGCCCGCAATCGATCCAAAAAGCGATCTGGTGATCCTGGCGACGGGTAATCCCAATCCCGATTACCAGGGCACTACACGGCCGGGCGACAACGCTTATACCGATTCCATTCTCGCGCTCCACGCAAAGAACGGAAAACTCGCCTGGTGGTATCAGGAAGTGCCGCACGACATGTGGGACTATGATGCGTCGGCGCCGGTGATGCTGTTCGACGCCAAGGATCAAAATGGCAAAATCGTTCCTGCGGCAGGACAGGCGGGCAAGGTGGGCAACGTCTTCATCGTCAACCGCCTGACCGGCAAGCTGCTCTACAAGTCCGAACCCTTTGTCACCCAAAGCGTCAACATCTTCACTCCGCCCAATGCGCAAGGGGTGAGCATTCTGCCGGGCGTCAGCGGTGGCAGCCTGTGGCAGCCGCCCGCCTTTTCGCCGCGCACCAACTATTTTTATGTGCTGGGCGCCAACCAGGCGATGATATTCACCACTATCGATTTCAAGGACAGCAAGCCGGGCGGCCCTTGGGTCGGGCGTCATACCGGTGGAGTGATGAAGCCTGATACCAGCCTCCCGGCTAGCGGTACCCTCACCGCGATCGACGTCAACAGCGGAAAGGTCGGATGGCAGTACAAATCGCTGCGCCCGATGTATGGCGGGGTTCTGGCCACCGCCAGTGACCTGGTTTTTGCCGGCGAGCAGACGGGCGACTTCAGCGCTTTCGATGCACGGACCGGGGATAAATTATGGTCTCACCATTTCGACCGCGGCGTCTGTTCACCGCCCATGACCTATCGCGTCAATGGCGTTCAGTATATCGCGGTCGGCGCCAACGGTTGCCGGGGCGGCCATATTGCATCGGGGGAGGCGCCCTATGACGATACGGTGGCGATTTTCGCGGTGCCGCAATAGGGGCGGGGACATGCATTTACTGTTAAAAAAGGGGTTCTTGGTAGGCGCCCTGCTGTCAAATCCGGCGCTGGGCGCGCGCAACGCGAATTGAGCTTCTTGATCATAAACCCCAAAGGGCGTTGCGCGCGGTCTCGGGCAGTTTAA
>JANYAR010000092.1 GCA_025361185.1 Alphaproteobacteria bacterium
CGCCAGGCATAGTCGCGCGGCAACCGCACCTCATGGCGGCCCGCCAGCGGCGGATAGATCTGGTCGCGCGCGATGGCGTGCGCCTCATTGGCCCATCCGGTGGGCGTACCCGAAGCCCAGGCCTGATGCTGCGCCGGTGACACCGCGCGCAGAATGGCCCCTGCCGCAAGTCCGGAATCGCGCCCCTGCACTTCGACAACATCGGCGTCCCAGACACGATGAAGATTGGCGCGCTCGCGCCCCATGGTCACGCGCACCTGATTGCCGCCCTTGTCGTCATTGTCTTCCGCGTGCAGCGGCTGGTGGATGTCGGCCACAAAATGGATCAGGAAGCGCAGGGCATCGGCGCGGATGCCCTCGCCCAGTTTGCGGTTTGACAGAATGCGCAAATCCTTTTCGATCTGGGCGACGACGCAGGCGGCGTGTGGACAGTCACGCTGTGGGTCATAGCCGGGCGCGGCCAACGGAATATCGACATAGTGCCACGCCCCGGTGTCGCGGCGCTGGTCGCGGATCTCGTCGGCCCAATTGGCCTGATGCGCCATCATCGCCTCACCGCCCAGCAGATGTGTCACCTGCGCCCGTGCCCCCGCCGTCAGCTCGCGCGCGGCGATCAGGGCGACGATTTCGTGGCCCTCGCTGCTCCAGGCCGCCGCCCCTTGCGGCGTCAGAGCCAGCAGGCCGGCCAGCGCGATGAACCCTGCAAGATATCTAATATTCAATGAGAACAAGCTCTTGGAGGACATTTCCAGGTTGACCTTCACTGAGAAGTGACGGTTATATGGCATTGGTCGCGCGCGGGCGCGAACAGGTCACGGACGGGCCAAGTCGGGGACCACGTCATAAGGACTCTGGGCCAGCCAGGTTTCCACGGAACAATGGAGCAGATTTGAGTCCCGAACGCCGCGACACATCCAAGTTTGCGCGAGCCAACCTGCCCGGGCGGCTGCGCCGTGGCTGGAGCGGAGCGGGTGCGGCGTTGGCCACAACCGATGGCCGCTGGGCGCTGGTATCCACGTCGCTGACGGCGCTGGTGGCGGGCGCCATCGCCTGGATGGCGGTGGGCATGATGCCGATCGCCCGTCCCATGGTGGCGCCTGGGCGTTCCTCGCTTCCCTATGCGCTGTTCATGAAACTGATCCGCGCCAGCGAGCCGCAGGCAGCCAGTGACAATGCCGATAATGCCAATCCCGCCCCCGGTGTGGAAAACCGCACCGTGACGCTGGATGCCGGCGATACCTTGGCGGGCATGCTGGAGGATGTCGGCATTTCGCGCGAGGACGCCAATGCGGTGGTTACCGCCATGGGCAAGAATTTCGATCCCCGCGCCCTGAAAGCGGGACAGAGCTTCGATATCATCTATTCGGTGGCCACCATCGACGCCACCGGCGCCGGCCATGCCACCGAGCGGCCCGCGCCCGCCCCCCGTACCACCACGGTCATAGTCAATCACAAGCCGGTGGTCGTGCCGGTCGATGCCGGCCTGGAGGATGACACCGGTGCGACGGAGGAAAACTCCCAGCCCATTTCACGCCTGCTGTCGCTGCATTTTTCGCCGTCGATCGATCAGGAAATCACGGTCACCCGCACCACCGAAGGCACCTTCTATGCCGAACTGGCGAAGAAGGAGTTGCAGGCGCACCATCACCGCGCCGGCGCCACCATCGACTCCAGCCTGTATCTTGCCGCCATGCAGGCGGGAATTCCGGCGGATGTGGTGGTCGATATGATCCGCATGTTCTCCTACAAGGTGGACTTCCAGCGCGATCTTCATCCCGGCGACCGCTTTGAGGTCTATTACGACTATTACTACACGCCCGACGGAACCCCCGCCAAATACGGCGCCATCAGCTATGCGATGATGACCCTGGGCGGAAAAGACATCCCGATGTACCGCTTCCAGCCCAACGCTTCGGAGCCCGCAGAATATTTCGACAGCAAGGGCGAAAGCGCCAAGGGGCTATTGATGAAAACGCCAGTGGACGGCGCGCGGATCTCATCGGGGTTCGGATCGCGCTTTCATCCCATCCTGGGCTATACCCGCATGCACAAGGGCGTGGATTTCGCCGTTCCCACCGGCACGCCGGTGATGGCGGCGGGCGCGGGCACCATTCAGTTCATGGGCCGGGCCAGCGGCTATGGCAACTTCGTCAAGATCAACCACGGCAATGGCTATTCTACCGACTATGGCCATCTTGCGCGTTTCGCGCCCGGCATGCGCACCGGCGCGCGCGTGCGCCAAGGCCAGGTCTTCGCCTATAGCGGCATGACCGGCATGGCGACAGGCCCGCACCTGCACTACGAAATCCTGGTCAACAGCGTGCAGGTCAACCCCTTGACCGTGAAGATGGCGCAGGGCCGCAAGCTGATCGGCAATCTGTTGCGCGCATTCCTGGGCAAACGGTTGGAGATCGACACGATGGTCGCGAGTACCGCGCTCGAAGCCAAGGTCGCCGACAACGCCACCGACCTCAGGCAGGCGAAAGCGAAGTGACACGCCGCCCAGCGGCGTGTCAGTTGATCGCTGCACCCGCCGGTGCGGCATCGGTCAACTCATCAGCGGTAGCGGTAAATTCCTTGCCGTCGATGGTCAGTCCGGTCTTGCTGGCGCTGACCTTTACTGTCGCACCCTCGGCGATATTTCCTTCCAGGATCAACTGAGCCAACGGGTCTTGCAGCCGGCGCTGGATCACGCGCTTCAAGGGGCGCGCGCCATAGACCGGATCGTAACCGGAATTGCCTAGCCAGTGGCGTGCCTTGTCGTCCAGGGTGATCGCGATCTTGCGGTCGGCCAGCAGCTTGTCCAGACGGCCGATCTGGATGTCCACGATCTTGTCCATATTGGCGCGGCTCAGGCGGTGGAACAGGATGATCTCGTCCAGGCGGTTGAGGAATTCGGGGCGGAAATGCGAGCGCACGGCCGCCATCACTTGCGCCCGGGCTTGGGTCTGGTCGCCCTCCTGACCGAGGAATTCGGTACCGAGATTGGAGGTCAGGATGATCACGGTGTTGCGGAAATCCACGGTGCGGCCCTGGCCGTCGGTCAGGCGGCCATCGTCCAACACCTGCAGCAGCACGTTGAAGACGTCGGGATGGGCCTTTTCCACTTCGTCGAACAGGATCACCTGATAGGGCCTGCGCCGCACCGCTTCGGTGAGCACACCGCCCTCTTCATACCCGACATAGCCGGGCGGAGCGCCGATCAGCCGCGCCACGGCATGTTTTTCCATGAACTCGCTCATGTCGATGCGCACCATGGCGGTGTCGTCGTCGAACAGGAAAGCGGCCAGCGCCTTGGTCAACTCGGTCTTGCCCACGCCGGTGGGCCCTAAGAACAGGAAAGAACCGATGGGCCGATTGGGATCCTGCAGGCCGGCACGGGCGCGGCGCACCGCATTGGAAATGGCGCGCACCGCCTGATCCTGGCCGACGACGCGCCTTTCCAGATCGGCTTCCATGTGCAGCAGCTTTTCGCGCTGGCCTTCCAGCATCTTGTCCACCGGAATGCCGGTCCAGCGCGACACCACGCCCGCAATATGTTCGGCCGTCACCGCCTCGCCCGACAGGGTCGCGTCTTTATTGTCCTCGATCGCCTTGAGTTTGCGCTCCAGGTCGGGGATCACGCCATAGGTCAGCTCGCCGGCTCGGGCGAAATCGCCCTTGCGCTGCGCCACTTCAGCATCCTGCCGCGCCGCGTCCAGTTTTTCCTTCAGGCTCTGCATATCGGCAACGGATTTCTTCTCCTCCCGCCATTTGGCGGTGAGGGCTGCGGATTCCTCTTCCAGGCCGCCCAGTTCTTTTTCCAGCGCCTCCAACCGGTCCTTGGCCGCCTTGTCGGATTCCTTCTTCAGGGCTTCGCGCTCGATCTTGAGCTGGATGATGCGGCGGTCCAGTTCATCCAGCTTTTCCGGCTTGGAATCGATCTGCATGCGCAGCCGCGAGCCCGCCTCGTCCATCAAATCGATGGCCTTGTCGGGCAGGAAGCGGTCGGTGATATAGCGGTTGGACAGGGTCGCCGCCGCCACGATGGCGCTGTCGGTGATGCGCACGCCATGATGCAGTTCGTATTTTTCCTTGAGGCCCCGCAGGATGGAGATGGTGTCCTCCACCGTCGGTTCGCCCACAAACACCGCCTGGAAGCGGCGTGCGAGCGCCGCGTCCTTTTCCACATATTTGCGGTATTCGTCCAAGGTGGTGGCGCCCACGCAGTGCAGTTCGCCGCGCGCCAGGGCCGGCTTGATCAGGTTGGAGGCGTCCATCGCGCCGTCGGCCTTGCCGGCACCCACCAATGTGTGCATCTCGTCGATGAACAGGATGATTTCGCCGTTGGCGCCGGTGACTTCGTTCAGCACGGCCTTCAGCCGTTCCTCGAAATCGCCGCGGAACTTGGCGCCCGCGATCAGCGAGCCCATGTCCAGCGCCATCAGCTTGCGGTCGCGCAAGGATTCCGGCACGTCGCCATTGACGATGCGCAAGGCCAGGCCTTCGGCGATCGCGGTCTTGCCCACGCCCGGCTCGCCGATCAGCACCGGATTGTTCTTGGTGCGGCGCGAAAGCACCTGGATGGTGCGGCGGATTTCCTCGTCGCGGCCGATCACGGGATCGAGCTTGCCGGTGCGCGCCAGTTCGGTGAGGTCGCGGGCATATTTCTTCAGCGCGTCATAGGCGTTTTCCGCCGTGGCGCTGTCGGCGGTGCGGCCCTTGCGCAAGCCTGCAATGGCTCCGTTCAAGCCTTGTGCGGTGACGCCGGCCTCTTTGAGAATTTTGGCCGCGTCGGTGCCCGTGGCCAGCACCAGCGCCAGCAGCAGATATTCGGCGGTGACAAAGGAGTCGCCGGCCTTTTTGGCCACGCTTTCCGCATTGTCCAAAAGGCGCGCGGTGTCCTGAGACAGATAGACCTGGCCCGAGCCGCCCTGCACTTTCGGCAGCTTCTTGAGCGCGGTCTCCGTGGCCGTGCGCACAGCGCCGTCGCGGCCGCTACCGGCAGTGATCAATCGCGCCGCCAGCCCTTCCTCATCGTCGAGAAGGACTTTGAGCAGATGTTCGGGGACGAATTGCTGGTTGCCCTCACGCAGGGCCAAGCTTTGGGCGGACTGAATGAAACCGCGCGCCCGCTCGGTGAATTTCTCGATATCCATGCTCTCTCCCGGCCGGCCCCTTTCGGCGGCAGGCCATTCTACGATCCTGTGGCAGGCACCGTCCTGCGCAGATATGGGAGCGCGGGACCGGGGCTGCAAGACCCCAGTTTGCTCAAGCGGTTAACGCCCGTCTTTGAGATAGCTCAAGAAGCTGTAAGCCGAGGCTAGGACGCTTCTGCCTCTTCGCCCTCTTCCTCGGCCTCGGCCTGGGAATGGCCGCTGCTGCCGGTCTGCGAGGGCTGCTGGGGCTGTTGGCCTTGCGGCTGGGGCTGCTGTCCATGCTGCTGTGGATTTTGGGCGGCCTGCTGGGCGGCATATTGCGCCTGCTGGGCCGCGGCGGCGGCCATGATGCGATAATAATGTTCCGCATGCTGAAGATAATTCTCGGCCATGATGCGGTCGCCGCCGGAATTGGCGTCGCGGGCCAGCTGAAGGTACTTCTCATACACATGGCTGGCCGCGCCGCGGATTTTGACCTCCGGCCCTGAGGAATCGTAGGTACGATTGGGGTTGAAGCCACCGCCGCCGCCGCCATTGTTGCCGCCGCCGCCGCCTCCACCGCCGCCACTACCACCATGTTGCGGCCTGCGGCCGCCTCTACGAGAGCGTTTCACAATAGTCCTTCCTGACCGCCGGAATAAGCGCAACGGGGGCGCATTCCAAATCCGGCCAATATGGTTCGCTTTGGTTCCCCTGCCCGGCCGCGAACACTCGCGTTTCCGGTCCAGCCTGCGGTTTCGCCCTTGGCGGCCCGCACAGGGATATTCCCCAATCCCTACGAGTTGAACCTAGCCGAACCCCCGCCCTTTTCCAAGGAAATCCTTAGGGTTTGCGCAGTATGAGGCAGCGTGGGATACCCGATAGATCGGGTGCAATCCGTATCAATTCAAGGCCCTGGAACAGGAATGCCGCGTCATTGGCCTGTCCTGAGCCGATTTCCAGCAGGGCATGGCCGCCGGATTTGAGCAGGTTTGGCAGCAGCCCCGCCAAGGCCCGGTAAGCGTCCAGCCCGTCCACTCCCCCGTCCAGGGCGGCGCGAGGCTCAAATCGGGCCACCTCGGGGGCAAGTGATTCGATGTCGGCCGAGGGGATATAGGGCGGATTGGAGAACACCAGGTCAAAGGGCGTTTCGGCGTTGGTCCAGTCGGTCAGCCTAAGCTCGGCCCGGCCCGGCATCAGCCGCGCGACGTTGCGCTGAGCCCATTCAAATGCATCCACTGAGGATTCAAATCCGATGCCGGCAGCATTGGGAAATTCCTTCAGCGCCGCGATCAGGATGGCGCCCGATCCGGTGCCCAGATCGGCGAAGCGCAGCGCCGCGTTGCGATCCGGCACCAGGCGCAGCGCCTCTTCAATCAAAATCTCGGTATCGGGGCGCGGCACCAGCACGCCGGGACCAACCTCAAACTCCAGGCTCCAAAATTCCTTGCGGCCGATGATATAGGCGAAGGGTTCGCCTTTGGCGCGGCGGCCAACCAGAAATTCAAGCCTGCCGGTTTGATCCGGATTCAAATCCTTGACCGACAACGTCTCGTCGCGGCTGATATTCAGGGCCCGTGACAGAAGCAGCCGTGCCTCGCGGCGCGGATTTTCGATGCCCGCCTCGGCCAGCAGGCGCGTCGCCTCGTCCAAGCCACTCCCCGTAATCAAGAGTCCGCCGCTTCGAACTCGGCCAGCCGGTCGGCCTGGTCCTGCGCCACCAGCGCATCCACGATCTCGCCCAGCCCGTCGCCGGACATGATGCGCGCCAGATTGTAGAGCGTCAGATTAATGCGGTGGTCGGTGACGCGGCCCTGCGGGAAATTATAGGTGCGGATGCGCTCGCTGCGGTCGCCGCTGCCCACCAGGCTCTTGCGCTCGCTGGCGCGCTCGGAATCCACGCGCTTGCGCTCGGCGTCATAAATCTTGGCCTTCAGCATCATCATCGCCTTGGCCTTGTTCTTGTGCTGCGATTTTTCCTCCTGCATCGCCACCACGGTGTTGGTGGGCAGGTGGGTGATGCGCACGGCGCTGTCGGTCTTGTTGACATGCTGGCCACCCGCGCCCTGGGCCCGGTAGGTATCGATGCGCAGATCCTTGTCATGGATCACGATGTCCACATCCTCGGCTTCCGGCAGAACCGCCACGGTGGCGGCGGAGGTGTGGATGCGGCCCTGGGTTTCGGTCACCGGCACGCGCTGCACCCGGTGCACGCCGCTTTCGAATTTCAGCTTGGCATAGACGCCGCGCCCCGCCACTTCCAGGGTGGCGTCCTTGAAGCCGCCCAGATCGCTTTCCGACAGCGACAGGATTTCGGTCTTCCAGCCCTGCAGGGCGCAATAGCGCTGATACATGCCCAGCAGATCACCGGCGAAAAGCGCGGCCTCGTCGCCGCCGGTGCCGGCGCGGATTTCCACGATGGCCGAGGACGCGTCCGCCGCGTCGCGCGGCAGGAGCTGGATTTTCAGCTCCTGATCCAGGGTGGTGAGCCGGCTGCGCAAATCGGCGCGCTCCTGTTCCGCCATGGAACGCATGTCGGAATCACTGGTGGCATCGGCGATCAGCGCTTCGGTTTGCTCAAGCTGGGTCTGGACGCTGCGATAGGCGCGCGCACTCTCGATCACCGGCCCCAGCTCGGCATGTTCACGGGAAAGCTTGACGAAGGCGGCGCCCGACGCACCGCTCGCCATCTCGCTTTCAATGGCGGAAAAACGGTCGAGCAGCCGCTCGAGTTTGGCGGGGGGGATCATGAAGCCTAGCTACTGCGCTGCTTCTAGCGGCGCTCCACGCTGCGCCTCAATTTCGGCGGCCTTCTTCTCGCACAATTCGACGACATGGCTCACCAGGTCTTCGTTGCCCAGTTTGTAGGCGGGCTTGCCGTTCAGATAGATCATGCCGTGCCCCTTGCCGGCGCCGCCGCCGGTGAAGGCCAAATCGGTCTCGCGCGCTTCGCCGGGGCCATTGACCACGCAGCCGATGATCGACAGCGACATGGGGGTTGCGATGTGCTTGAGCTTCTCTTCCAGGGCCCTGACCGTGTCGATCACGTTGAAGCCCTGCCGTGCGCAGGACGGGCAGGAAATGATGTTCACGCCGCGATGGCGCAGGTTCAAGGATTTGAGGATGTCGAAGCCGACCCGCACTTCTTCCACCGGATCGGCGGAGAGTGAAACCCGGATGGTGTCGCCGATCCCGCTCCACAGCAGCATGCCCATGCCGATGGAGGATTTGACCGTGCCCGAGATCATGCCGCCGGCCTCGGTGATGCCGACATGCAGCGGGCAATCGATGGATTCCGAAAGCGCCTGGTAGGCGGCGACCGCCAGGAAGGGATCAGATGCCTTCACCGAAATCTTGTATTCGCGGAAGTCCAGATCATCCAGAATCTTGGCGTGGTTGAGTGCGCTTTCCACCATCGCTTCGGGGCAAGGCTCGCCGTATTTTTCCAGCAGATCGGATTCCAGCGAACCGGCATTGACGCCGATACGCATCGAGCAGCCATGGTCCTTGGCCGCCTGCACCACTTCGCGCACGCGTTGCGCCGAGCCGATATTGCCGGGATTGATGCGCAGGCAGGCCGCGCCGTTCACCGCCGCCTCGATGGCGCGCTTGTAGTGGAAATGAATATCGGCCACGACCGGGATGGCAGAAGCCTTGGTGATGGCCTTCATCGCCTTGGTGGCGTCTTCGTCGGGGCAGGAAACGCGCACGATATCGGCGCCCGCTTCCACGATACCGCGAATCTGCTCGATGGTGGCCCGCGCGTCGCCCGTAATGGTGTTGGTCATGGTCTGGACCGTGATCGGCGAGTCGCCGCCGACCGGCACTTTGCCGACCATGATCTGGCGCGATTTGCGCCGGTGAATATCGCGATAAGCGCGAATGCTCATTCTTCTTCTTCGTCCTTAGTGATTGTTGAAACGGTCCGCCAGCGATTGGGGGTCCAGGGAGACGCGGCCCAGAATTTCCTGCGGCTTGCCCGCCCTGCCCATGGCAATTCCATCCACATCCACTTCCACCGCGCTGCCGTCGTCGGTCGCCATGGTGACGCCGGGCAGGTTGGGCACATGATAGCTCTCACCGGCCTTGAGGTCGCGATTGAGCAGAATCTGGCCTCCGGCATCGCGCACGGTCAAGCGGGTATCGGTGCGGACTCGCAAGACCACGCGCGGATTGCGGTTCCTGGCGCCATAGACCTGGCCCGCGCTGGCGGCAGGCACTGCCGCCTGAACAGACGGAGGCGGGGCGACAGGCGCCTTGGCGCCGGCAACCGGCATGGCGGCGGCTTTCGGCTGTTCGGAGGCGGCGCCATTGATGACAGTGGTGCCCGGCGGCGCGACGCCGGCAGCGGGCGACGCAGCCGCCTGAGGTGCCGCCGCCGGGGGCGGCGCCGGACGCACTATAGCGGGCTTGGGAGCAGTGAGAACCGGCGCAGGCGGCACCGGCTGATTGGAGCCGCTGTTTGACGACAGCAGATGCCAGGTCCCGCCGATCAGCAAAATCGCCACGGCGCCTGCAACGATGCGCCAACCCAGCGGAAGGCGGCGGTCATCGCTATGAATGGGTGCGGGTTCGCGGGACTGTTCCTCGGCACGGCCGGAGATTTCCCGCTTGAACCGTTCGACAAACTGTTCCGCATCCAGCCCCAGATGCCGCGCATAGGACCGGATAAAGCCGATCGCATAGGTTTTGCCCGGCAGGTCTTCCATCCGGTCGTTTTCCAGCGCCTCCAGATGGTCCTTGCGGATCTTGAGCGCGCGCGACACCGAGGCGATCTCGTCGCCACGGCGCAGCCGCGCCGCGCGCAGGTCATAGCCCACTGTTTCCAGGGGGCTTTCGCTGTCGCCGGAGATTTCGCGCAAGTGAATACGGCGTGGGCTCAGGCTGTCCTTGCTTCCACTGCCGTCATTCTCCACGGATATTGGCGTAATTTTGGTCATAGCGCTGCACGAATCGCACCCTGCCCCAAACTACTCAAATCGGAGCCTGGCGCGGCTAAATATTTGTGACGCCTATCTTATCCGAACAAGGGTGGGGGGAACAACCGCGAACCGCAATTAAAGGGCCTTAGCCGCGGCTTTTGGCCGGAAAAGCCCTATTTCAGGACAATTCCGCGTTCCGCGGCGAAGGCCGAGAGCCGGGTTCTGAGGGAATGGTCGGTCCGGCCGCACAGCCGGTCCACAAAGGACGCGACCTCGCCCAGATGCAGGCTGCGAATCATCATCTTGATCGGGCCGATCTGGCCGGGCTGCATCGACAGGGTACGGATACCCAGGCCCAAGAGCGCCATGGCGTCCAGCGGCCTGCCCGCCATTTCGCCGCACAGGCTGAGGTCGCCGGAATTCTCCGCGGCGCTGTTCACAATCAGCCGGATCAGGGTGAGTGAGGCTGGATTGAGATTGTCATAGCGCTTGGCGACGCGCGGATTGGTGCGATCCACCGCAAAGACGAGCGACAGAAGATCATTGGAGCCGATGGAAACAAAATCGGCCGAGCGCATCAGCTGGGGCAGCATGAAGGCCAAAGCGGGCACTTCCAGCATCGCGCCCACCAGCACCTGGGTGGGGCGGACCAGATTGAGCAGCCGGGCACGCTCCAGCTCGCGGTCGATCAGGGCCCGGGCGCGGTTGAACTCATCCACGTCCGACACCATCGGCAGCAGGATGCGAAGGGTGCGGCCGGCACTGGCATTCAACAGCGCGCGCACCTGATAGCGCAGCAGCGCGGGCCGATCGAGCGCGATGCGGATGGCGCGCCAGCCCAGAGCGGGATTTTCCTCCCGCTCCCAGCGCGCATAAGGCAGCACCTTGTCGCCGCCCAGATCCAGGGTGCGGAACACCACCGGCTTGTCGCCTGCCGCATCCAATATCATTTTGTAGAAGGCCGACTGGTCGGCCAGACGCGGCATGGTCTCGCCGATCATGAATTGCAGTTCGGTGCGGAACAGGCCGATGCCGTCGGCGCCCGATTGGACCAGTTGCGGCATGTCGAATTCCAGGCCCGCATTCATCATCAACTTGATGGCGACGCCGTCACGGGTGACCGCGGGCAGATCGCGCACGGCGGCAAAGCGCGCCTGGGCCTGGACGCGCAACTCGCCCTTTTCCGCAAAGGCTTTCACGATCTCGCCGGCGGGGCGCAGATGCACCTCGCCCATCTCGCCGTCCACGGCGATGGTGTCGCCGGCGCGGGCATTGTCGGCGATCCCCTCCAGCGAGGCCACCAGCGGCAGTCCCATGGACCGGGCCACGATGGCGACATGGCTGGTGCTGGCGGCTTCTTCCAGCACCAGACCCACCAGCTTGTCGCGGCCATAGTCCAGCAATTCCGCGGGGCCCATGCCGCGCGCCACCAGCACGGCATTGGGCGGCAGGCTGCGATCGCTGACATCCTCGCCGGTCAGATGGCGCAGCAGGCGGCGCGCCAGATCGTCGAAATCATGCGCCCGTTCGCGCAAGATAGGATCGCCCAGGCGCTGAACCCGAAGGCGGGTTTCGTCCTGCACGCGCTCCACCGCGGCTTCGGCGGTCAGGCCGGTACGCACCGCATCGCGCATGCGCTGGCGCCAACCCTGGTCATAGGCGAACAGGCGATAGGCCTCGATCACCTCGCGTCCCTCGCCCGTCAGGTCGAGTTCGCTGGACGTCAGCATCTGGTCCACGGATTCGCGCAGGCCCGCGATGGCAGCTTCCAGCCGCTGAAGTTCTTCCACCGGATTGTCGGCGATCATGCGCTCGACCTTGACGCGCGGCTCGTGCAGCACCACCCGGCCCACCGCCACGCCGTCCGACAAGCCGTCGCCCACGAATTTGCGCGGCCGGTCGATGCGCAGCTCCGGCTCGTCCAGTTCGGCGACATTGAAGAAACCGCCCTGGGCCACCACCTCGGCCAGCACCATGGCCACGGTCTGCAGCGCCTCGACCTCTTCCTCGGCATAGATGCGCTCGGCCTTGTTCTGCACCGTCAAGACACCGAACACCTGGCCGCCGCGCACGATGGGCACGCCCAGGAAGGATTTGAACGGGTCCTCGCCGGTTTCCGGGCGATAGGAAAAGTGCGGGTCGGCCGGCGCATCCGACAGATTCACCGCTTCGGCGGTCTCTGACACCATGCCGACCAGGCCCTCGCCTTCCTTCAGGCGGGTCTGGTGAACCGCGTCGGGGCGCAGGCCCTCGGTGGCGAACAGTTCCAGGATCTTGCCGGCGCGGCGCAAATAGATGGAACAGACTTCCGCCACCATGTTGGAAGCGATGACATTGACCAGCTTGTTCAGCCGCATCTGGGCGGAAGTCTGCTCCGCCATGATCTCGCGCAGGCGGCGCAGAAGCAGGCGTGGTCCGCCACCAGGCGACATCAGATCAATCCCGTTGAATCGCCGCCATTATGACGATCAATCCGGGAATGTCATGGCCCGTTGGCGCGTGACGGACTATCCCGCCAATCGCGCCATAGCGGTAGCGATAGCCTGCCAGGCCGAGGTGGTACTGACAGCTATTCGCAGCAGCATGACCGCAAGAAAAACGCCACCGCCCCAGACATAGACGGCATGCGGGCGGCCGCGGCTGCGCCAGTCATGCAGCATCGCGATAATGAGCAACAGGCTGGCGACCAGGACCGGACCGGTGGCGACAGACACCGGAGGCACGGCGGGGCCGCCCGGCGGAGCCAGGAAAGTGAGGAACCATCGAGCGATGGGAGCCGGCATCAGCACGATCGTGGCCAACAGCATAAACCGCTTGTGCCATTCCGCGCGGCGCAGATAGAGCATGGCGAGAAGGACGAACACGGCGAAAAACGCGATGTCCGTCAGCGGCACGATCATGAAGGTTCTCGCCGCCTCGCCCATGCCTCCAATGGTATCGCGCCGCACCGAGAGAATGCTGATCAGGATTCCGAAGAAGGTCATCGCCGTGGCGAGAGAGATACCGATCAGGCCGACGCTGCGGTGCCGAAGGGTCTGACCCGACGCCACCAGCCAGGTTTGGAAGATGAAATAGAGCGTCCAGGAGAAGAAGATCAGCCCATGTAGATGATAGACTGGCGCCGCCTGGAAGGTACCTTTCGCCATCGGCGCCCAATAGGTGGGTACGAAGCCGATGAAGGCTATCGTCATGCAGGCCAGCGCCATGCGAAAATAAAAATAGCGAGAGTCCGCGCGGGGCAAAGCCCCGGCGGGCAGGACAGTATCGGTCATGAATGCCCCCAACAAATCGGTAGCCCGCGAAATATGCCGCAAAGCGGCGGCGTGATCAATCGGAGTACGGGTCTAGGCCGCGTCCAACTCATAGGCGGAATGCAGCGCGCGTACCGCGAGCTCGACATATTCCTCGGCGATCAGCACGCTGACCTTGATCTCGCTGGTCGAGATCACCTGGATGTTGATGCCCTTTTCCGACAGGGTGCGGAACATGGTCTGGGCCACGCCGGGATGGGCGCGCATGCCGATGCCGATAATCGAAACCTTGGCGACGTCGGCGGTGTGGGTGACGTCGCGGTAGCCGATATCCTTGGCATGGGTTTCGATCGCGGCCAGGGCGCGGTTCAGCTCCCCGCGGGTGCAGGTGAAGGTCAGATCGGTGGTGTTGCCGTCCTCCGACACATTCTGCACGATCATGTCCACATTGACGCCGGCATCCGCGAGCGGGCTGAAAATGGCGCTGGCCACGCCGGGCTTGTCCGGCACCTTGTGCAGGGTGATCTTGGCTTCGTCGCGGCTATAGGCGATGCCGGTGACCGGTTTCTTTTCCACGATATCTTCCTCGTCGCATAACAGGGTGCCGCCCACATCGGGCGTGAAGGTTGAAAGCACGCGGACCGGCACCCGGTGCAGCATGGCGATTTCCACCGAGCGGGTTTGCAGCACCTTGGCGCCCAAGGATGCCATTTCCAGCATTTCCTCGTAAGCGATCTTTTCCAGCCGCCGCGCCTTGGGCACGATGCGCGGGTCGGTGGTGTAAACACCGTCCACGTCGGTATAGATGTCGCAGCGCACAGCGCCGATGCCGGCCGCCACCGCCACCGCGCTGGTGTCGGAGCCGCCGCGCCCAAGTGTGGAGATGCGCGCGCCCGGCGCCACGCCTTGAAAGCCCGCCACCACGGCCACCTCGCCGCTTTCGATGGCGCGTTTCATTCCGGCCGCGGGCATGGCTTCGATACGGGCCGAGCCATGCACGGCGGATGTGTCGATCGGCACCTGCCAGCCCAGCCAGGACCGCGCCTTCACCCCCATGGCGTTCAAGGTGATCGCCAGCAGGCCTGCGGTGATCTGCTCGCCCGCCGCCACCACGACGTCATATTCGCGTTGATCGGGGATGCCCGTATTGGCGGACGACTTGGCAGCATCGTTCGTCCAGGCGACCAGCTTGTTGGTTTCCCCCGACATGGCCGACACCACCACGGCAACCTTGTTGCCGCGCTCGACCTCGGCCTTCACCAGGCCGGCGACATGGCGAATGCGCTCGATGTCGGCCACCGAGGTACCGCCGAATTTCATCGCAATCGTCGGCATGCGTCTCAAATCCTTGGGGAATTTCTGGCGTGATGCTTGGGGCGATTTGCCCTGTCCTTTGCGGCGGCCTACATAGACGGGGTCAGGTTCCCGCTCAACCCTCGAAACGGTATGGCAGATTCAGCGTCAATTGACCCTTCAATAGATCCTGGGGAAGTGGCCAAATTCTCAGCCCTGGCGGCGCAATGGTGGGATCCTGCGGGCAAATTCGCCCCCCTGCACAAGTTCAACCCCGTCCGCCTGGCCTTTATCCGGGCCGAGGCCGTGGGCCATTTCAGCCGCGAC
>JANYAR010000102.1 GCA_025361185.1 Alphaproteobacteria bacterium
AGCGCCGTGGTGGGCTCGTCGGCAATGATCAGATCGGGGCCGGTGATGGTGGCCATGGCGATCATCACCCGCTGGCGCATGCCGCCGGAGAGTTCGTGGGGATATTGCCCAAGCCGCCGGGCGCCTTCGGGAATGCGGACATAGTCCAGCATTTCGCGGGCCTGCTTTTCGGCGTCCGCGCGCGGCACCTTCCGGTGCAGCATCAGCGCTTCCATGATCTGCGTCCCCACCTTCATGTGCGGGGTGAGCGAGGTCAACGGGTCCTGGAAGATCATGGTGACGGCGGCGCCGCGCAGCGCGTTGAGCCGCTTGGGGGAAGCCCCCAATATTTCCTCGCCGCGATACTTCACGCTGCCACTGGCCCGGCCATTGGCCGCCAGAAGACCGAAGGCCGCCAGGAACAGCTGGCTCTTGCCCGAACCGCTTTCTCCCACCACGCCAAGGCATTCGCCTTGCGCAATGCAAAGGCCGGCATTCTTCACCGCATGGACATCGCCGTCGGCAAGCGCGAAATGCACGTTCAGGTCGGCGATTTCCAGCAGCGCGCTCATCGGTTTTTGGGTTACCTGTCTTTTGGGTCGAGGGCGTCGCGCAACCCGTCGCCGACATAATTGAAGCAGAACAGAGTCACCGCCATGAACAGGGCCGGAAACAGCAGCATCCAGGGCGCAGTTTCCATCTGATCGGCGCCGTCGGAGATCAACACGCCCCAACTGGTCAACGGCTCCTGGATGCCCAGTCCTAGGAAGGACAAAAAGCTTTCGGTCAGGATCACGCTGGGCACCGTCAAGGTGACATAGACCATCACCGGCCCCACCACATTGGGAATGACGTGGCGGGTGATGATGCCCAGCGGGCTCACGCCTGCGGCCCGTGCGGCTTCGATGAATTCCTTCTGCTTGATGGAAAGGGTCTGGCCGCGCACGATTCGCGCCATGGTCAGCCATTCCACCGCGCCGATGGCCACAAACAGCAGGATGAAATTGCGGTCGAAAATCACCATCAGGATGATGACGAAGAAAACAAAGGGCAGGGAATAGAGCACATCCACGGCGCGCATCATCAGCGCGTCGGTGCGCCCGCCCAGATAGCCCGCCACCGCGCCATACAGGACCCCGATCAGCAGTGACACCAAAGTCGCCACCAGGCCCACCGCCAGGCTCACCCGCGCCCCGAACAACACCCGCACGAACAGATCGCGCCCCACCGCGTCGGTGCCGAAGATGTGGCCGGGTGCGCGGCAGGCAGCCTCGACAGGCCACCAGTTGGGCGCGCAGGCGATAATGTCGTAATTGACTTCATCATAGGCGAAAGGCGACAGCAGCGGCGCCAGCAGGGCCAGAGCTGCGATCAGTGCCAGTATCACGATGCCGGCCATGGCGGCGCGGTTGCGAAAAAGACGGCGGCGGGCATCCACCCACAGGCTGCGGCCTTTGACTTCGCCGGACGCGATATCGGCCGTCATGGTCATGACAGCCTCACACGCGGGTCCAACAGACCGTAAATAATGTCGGCCAGAAAGTTCAGCGCAATGATCAGCGCGGCATAGCAGATCACCACACCCATCACGAGGGTGTAGTCTCGGTTCAGGGCGCCTTGCACGAAATAGCGGCCGATGCCCGGCAGGCCGAAAATCTGCTCCACCACCAGCGAGCCGGTAAGAATCCCGGCCAGCGCCGGGCCCAGATACGACACCAGCGGCAGCGCCGCGGCGCGCAAGGCATGGCCCCACACAATATGAAAGACCGAAAGCCCCTTGGCGCGGGCGGTGCGGATATAATTGGCGCGCAGTACTTCAATCATGGAACCGCGTATCAGCCGCGCCACGATGGCGATCTGGGGCAGGGCGAGCACCGTCACCGGCAGGATCATGTTGCGCACAGCGCCCCCATTCCATCCCCCAACCGGCAAGGACAGGTCATGGCCGAACAGCGAAATGCCATAAATGCCGAAAACCAGCGTCAATAGCGGCGCGGTGACGAAAGCGGGAATGGTGATGCCCAGCATGGCCGTGCCCATCACCGAATAGTCCTGCCAGCGATTCTGTTTCAGCGCCGCCGTCACGCCCAAGAACGTGCCCAAGAGCAGCGCCAAGGTCATCGCCGTCAGCCCCAGCCGCGCGCTCACCGGCAGGCCGGTGGCGATCAGCTGCACCACGGTGAAATCCTTGTTCTTGTAGGAGGGGCCCAGATCGCCATGTGCCAGCTTGCCCAGATAGATCAGATATTGCTGGGCCAGCGGCTTGTCGAGGTTATAGGCGGCCTTGATGTTTCGCTCCACTTCGGGCGGCAGGCGCCGTTCGCTGTCGAAGGGGCCGCCGGGGGCGGCGCGCATCATGAAAAAGGCCAGGGTGACGATCACGAACAAGGTGGGGATGGCGCCCAGAAACCGGCGCAGGGCGTAACGCATCATCGGGAGACAAACTCCCGCCAGCGCGGCGCGATTTGTGCGCCGTGAGACAGCCACCAGCCGTCATCGACCGCAAAACCGTTGCGGAAATTCTCCGGCGCGGTCGGCAGCAAGGCGCGCATGGGCAGGCCGGTTTCCGGATTATCTTTCACCAGAGTTATGCTTGAGCGCCGCGCCGGGCCCAAACCCGTCCAGTTCGCCACGCCCGCCAGCGGTGCGCTGCCCGTGGCATGGGCGATAAAGTCCAGGGCCTGTTCTTTTTTGGGGTCGCCTTTGGGAATGCCGAACACATCCATCTCATAGAGTTGATGGTCCCAGATCACGCCCGGCGTGAAATCCTTTGCCTGCACCTCGCCATTCAGGGCGGTCGCCATGACGGCCTGGCCATTTTTCACCCAAGCCAGCGCGTCCGCGCTGTCATGCGCCCAGATGGGCCCCAGCTTTGCCAGCTTGGCGAAGGCGCGGTCCAGGCCCTCCGGCGTTTCCAGAGTCTTGTAAATTTCGGCGGGCGCCACGCCATCGGCCAGCAACGCCATTTCCAGATTGAACTTGGGAGCGGCGCGGCTCAGTGTCCGCCGGCCGGGAAATTTTTCCAAATCGAAAAAATCCGCCAGCGTCTTGGGCGTGCCCTTGAGCGATGGCGAAAAGACCATCAGCTGGGAATAGACCATGCTGCCCACCCAGCAAGGCCCGATGGCGCCGGCCACGAAATCGCGCGCAGCGGGGCTTTTATCGGCGCCCGGCGGCAGAATGGCGGGATCGATCTTTTCCAGCAGGCCCTGGGCGCAAGCACGCACCGCCATGGGCAGCTCGAAGTCGATCACATCGGCCTTGAACTGGCGATTTTTGACCATGGCCCTGACCTCGGCCAATTCGCCGTCCCACAGTGCGATGCGCACATCCACATTCTTGTCCGCGGCATAGGGGTGCATCTGGGCGCTGGCCTGGGCGCGGCCATAGGCGCCCGGCCAGGTCATCACGGTCAGAATGGGGGCGGGGCGGGTGTGCAGGGTGACTATCCCGATCAGGGCGATCAGCAGAACGGCCAGGGCAAGCAGAACGCGATGAAGCAACTTCATCGCCTTAGACTAACCCAGGGATAAGAAAGGTACAGACGTCCGGCTGGGGGTCCGCAAATGGCGGGTTTCCGGCATTTCGGGCCGCCTGAACCCTTGCTTTTGCAGTGGCCCGCCCATAGAACGCCGGTCCCTGTGTGCAGTTGTAGCTCAGTTGGTTAGAGCGCCGGATTGTGGATCCGGAGGTCGGTGGTTCAAGCCCACCCAACTGTACCA
>JANYAR010000132.1 GCA_025361185.1 Alphaproteobacteria bacterium
ACTGCGCAGCTTCGCGGCCATTGTGGATGCCGGCTCGATGCAGCGGGCGACGGAACGGGGTTTGTGACCCAGTCCGCTCTCAGCCTGCAGATGAAGCGCCTGGAAGACCCGGTGCAGGCCAGTCTGTTCAAGCGCGTTGGCCGGCGGCTGAGCCTGACCTGCCGCACGCTCCATTTCATGAATGCCGCGATCAATCCGCAGCCCTTCTTCCCGCTCGCTCCGCCGGCCGGCGCCTCAGGCCAATGCCTGTGCCGCCGGGCCAATCCCGCGCGGCAAAAGAAAAGGCCGCAGCACATCGCTGCGGCCCTGGGAAGAAAGTTACACCGCTGTCCTGCGGGCTGCGCTCAGAAATTGCCGCGCACCCCGATGATGAAATAGCGGCCCATTAGGTCTTCGCCAATCGGGGTGTTGATGCCACCAGGGTTTCCGCTCGATCCGATGACATCCGGGGGGATGGCATTGAAGGCATTCTGCACGTTGAAATATGCAGACATGGCCGTGCCGTTGTCGAAGGTGATCCGCTTGGCGAGGGTGAAGTCCATTGTGCTGAAGCTGCCAACATAGTTCTGGGCATAGAAAGTCTGCCCGGCCCCGTAAACGCCGTTCTTGGTCAGGCCGCTGTACCAGTGCCAGGCGGCGTCCACACTCCAGTTGCCGAGCGTGTAATCGCCGATAATCGTGGCATGGCCCTTCTGGCTGGGGACTGTGCCACCGACGCCAAACCCGTGTTGGATCGGAGCGCCCTGGAACGTCGCGGAGTTGAGCACGGGGGCCACATTCACCAGGCCGCGCAGATTGAGGTTGCCCGCCAGACTGTCGTCGATATCGGTCATATCGAAACCATAGTCGATCTCGTAATCCTCGCCTTCAGTCGACGCAAACGCCACGTTGAGGTTCTGGCTCAAGAGCACCGTGGGATAGTTGGCCGGCGTGGTGTTGGTGTACGGGAAAGGCCGCACATACAGGGAGCAGAACGGCGACGTACCGCCGGATGCGATACAGAGATTCGCAATCGCCAGATTGCTGCCGCTGACGGTGCCGATCGCATTCTTGACCTTGATGTTGTAGTAGTCCGCCGAAATGGTCAGGCCGGGAATGAAGCTCGGCGTCAGAACCACGCCCGCCGTATAGGTGCGCGACGTTTCCGGCAGCAGCTTGGCGTTGCCCTGGGTTATGGTCTGGATGCCGCCCGGATTGAAGTTGGTCAGGGGATCCAGGAAGGGCCCGCTGCTGGAGACCTGGGGTGAATACAGATCGTTCAGTGTGGGGGCGCGGATGTCGACGGACGTCGTGCCGCGGAAGCGGACAGTGTCGTTCACATGCCAGTCCAGACCGGCCTTCCAGGTCTCAACCGAGCCGGAGATGCTGTAATTGGTGTAGCGGCCCGCGAGGTCGGCGTTCAAGCTCTGGACCAGCGGAAGATCCTTGAGGATCGGGATGCCCACTTCGCCCGAGAATTCCCACACATTCTCCGCGGCGTGGACGGACGGCAGGGTGTTGTTGTCCCACAAGGTCTGGGTGACGGTGGCCTGATTGACGGGGCCCTTTCCAGCACCGTTGCCGCAAAGCCGCAGGCCAGTGCAATTGACCACCGCGGTCGGCGAGGCATTGGAATCGATCGAATAGTCGAGCCAGCGCATTTCGCCCGCCAACGCCACCTTGACCGGCCCGGCCGGCAAGTTAAAGACACTGCCCGAGATGTCGGCGGCGACATCGTCCATGATGTTGGTCTCGGAGAAATGGGTGCTTCTCCCCCAGTAATCATTTTGCGCGTCCGTCGTCACGTTGTTGCCGAATGTGTTGATCGGCACGCAACCGGGATAGAGATCACCGAACTGCGCGATCGCCGCCGCCGTGTTGTTCCAGCACTTCAGGACGCCGCCATCGATCACCGCGTCTTGCGCCGCGTCATGGAACTGGTTGTTGCCGTTGTGGATGCCAGTGGTCGAGAGACGGGTTTCGCCATGGGTGTAATGCGCTTCCCAGGCAAAATCCCTGAACGCCACGCCGTTCACACCGGTGGTCGAGATGATGTTGCGCGTGACGTTGTTGGTAGCGCGGACGCGATTCGGGGCGTTGTACCATTCCGACACCTGGAAGATATTGCTGCCGTCGGTCGCCCAGTTGGGGTCCACGGCGCTGTTATCGCCCAACGCGATCCGGGTGGCGGCCGGGAGGAAGGCATTGTTCTTGTAATAATTGACGGTCTGACGGCTGGGCTCTTGCTGCTCCGGGAAGAAATAGTTGAAGACATTGGCCTGCGCGAGCGAGAGCTGGGTAAAGAAACTGGTATCTTTATCGAGGTTATAGCTGAAGCGGCCGAACGCCGTGGCATTCCTGGTGGCGCCAAAGATATTAGTATTATTCACATGGGCGCATGTGGGGCAGCCCTGGGCGATCGCTGTCTGGCCCGCGGGTATCACACCGAAGAAGATAGGTGTGGGGATGCCGGGCTGGCCAAACTCGTAACCGTTGATGTTGATGCCGTTGACCGTGCAATTCGTGCAGGTGATCTTGCCGGCGGCAGTTGAGACCGTCTGGCCAGCGTTTATGATATTGGTGACCGGCACGGTCGCGTTGCCGCCGGTATTGTAGGAGCCCAGAGCTTCCGCGCCCGACGGGCGGGATTCCTTCCGGACGCCGTCCTGAGTTTGATAGCCAATGGCGCCTTCGATATGGCCCCTGCCGCCGAACAGGCTCATGCCGGCCGCCAGATTCGCCTTGTATTGGAAGCCATCCTGATACGACGAAATGCCGGAATTCACATCGTACTTGATGCCCTCGAAATTCTTGTCGAGGATGAAGTTGACCACGCCGGTGATGGCGTCGGAACCGTACACCGACGAGGCGCCGGCGGTGACGACGTCCACGCGGGACATCAGTTGCTGCGGCAGGGTACTGATATCGACGCTGCCGTTCTGGTTCGCGGCCGGAAGGCGCATGCCATCCAACAGGACCAGGGTGCGTTGCTGCCCGAAATTGCGCAGATTGAGGAAGTCGCCGCCGGTGTTGCCCGCGGCGCTGCCCGCGTTACGCTGGGTCGCACTGTTGATGAAAACCGGCAGCTTGTTCAGGGCGTCCCCGAGGTTGCTGGGGGTGGTGGCCAGCAACTGCTCGGTGCTGACGGCGGTCACTGGCGTCGGCGAATTGGCGATGTCAGAGATGACGCGCGAACCGGTGACAACCACGCTCTCCACGGAGCCTTCTTGTGTAGCCCCCGCTTGTCCGGACGCGGGTTGGGCGCAGACTGGCACGCTGAACAGGCTGGCGAGCAGTGCAAGTACCGATACGGTGGATTTTGAATCGCGAAGCATGGCGTCTTCTC
The DNA here is from genome assembly GCA_025361185.1 of Alphaproteobacteria bacterium. Classification (GTDB taxonomy): domain Bacteria; phylum Pseudomonadota; class Alphaproteobacteria; order Micropepsales; family Micropepsaceae; genus Rhizomicrobium. Next base: position 3,326 of record JANYAR010000132.1, read on the forward strand.
CCTCTGTGTCGCAGTGTCTTTTCTGCCGGGAGATGGAAACAGCCCCCCCCGCGGTGACATCGCCGGAGTAGCCAGTCCCTTGAAGCATCAACTGCAACACCTCGGGAACCGTGTGCAAACCTTTGACCGGATTGCTCCGGACCTGGGCCAGTGCGTAAGGGTAAAGAACCACCACCCCCGTCTGCCATGACAAGGCAGGCAAGGCTGTCGTCAAATCCGTCCCCGAAATATCTACGTTATATTTCGTGGTCTGCGCATAAGACGGCTCTGCGAAGGCTGGTCCTGAACCTGCCAGACATCCGCAGAGAGCGACCGCAGCGAGCGATTCTCCCCTTAACACCATTCTCTGACCCAGTGGGTTGGCACAAGTTTTTGCCTTCACACCGGCCTTATGGATGAGACCGGCCATGGCACCAATCCACCTAGTGGATCGCCCATAAAAAAAGCAAAGGATCGCGACTGTTACCATTTTACAACAAGCTGCCCCCCTACAGCTCGAAAGGCATCAGGTGAATTTATTGGTCTTGTGTGATGCGCAGTAGCAATAAAACGCCGATGCGTCTGGCGCAAACCGCCATGGATACGTTTGCCCTCTGAGGGGTATCGGCTGCGCAACCGACAACGCGGCGTATACAGCCGGCCCACGGTCGAAAGAAATGTTACCTGCCGGAGGAGCCTTTATCGCTCACCGAAGTGAGGCGGACGTGGCGCGCATCTACCCACTCCGCATGGATACCAAAATTGTTCTCCAGGGCGGCCAATATGGCGTCGGTTTGATTGGCGCTGAAAGAGCCGCCGACGGGGAGATCCCGCAGCGCAGGACTTGCAAGTTCGATCTCGATATTCGAGTAGCGGCTGATGTGGGCAAGAACTTCCGCTAAGGCTGTCCGGAATAGATGAATTGACCTTGCCGCCAAGCCAGCTTCCGGCCCAACTCGGCGTCGGACACAACTTCAGCGCGTTCGATTTTCTGCCCAAAGACGACATCCTGCCCCGCGACAATAACGCCCAGGCTTTTCGCGCCATCGGCAACCTTGCCTTCGCGCGTTCGCGCGGCGATCTCAACACTGCCTTTTGTGACGCGCACGTTCACCA
>JANYAR010000150.1 GCA_025361185.1 Alphaproteobacteria bacterium
GGCTCGATGGAGAACACGCTGCTGGTCGGCGATTATCTGTTCGTGGAAAAATTCTCCTATGGCTATAGCCGCTATACCTTTCCGTTCGGCGCCTGGCCTTTTGGCTCGCAGATGCATGGCCGCTTCATGGCAAGCGAGCCGCAGCGCGGCGATGTGGTGGTGTTCAAATATCCCCAGGACAATGCCACCGACTTCATCAAGCGGGTGATCGGGCTGCCGGGCGACCGCATACAGATGATCCACGATGTGCTGTATCTCAACGGCAAGCCGGTGCCGCGCGAGCACGTCGCCGATTATGTGGGCGATCTGGACGGTACCGAAGGCAGCTGGACCCAGTATCGCGAGACCCTGCCGGGCGGCAAAAGCTATGTCACCCTCGACAAGACCACGGAAGGCGCGCTGGACGATACCGAACTGTTTGTGGTGCCGCCGGGTCACTATTTCATGATGGGCGACAATCGCGATAACAGCGACGACAGCCGCGAAGCGGTGGGCTTTGTTCCCGCCGAAAACCTGGAAGGCAAGGCGCTGTTCCGCTTCTTTTCCACCGACGGCTCGGCGCATCTGTGGGAAGTGTGGAAATGGCCCTTCTCCATCCGCTATTCGCGCATACTTACTTTGGTCAAGTAACTGGCCTTGGTTAAGTGATCGGCCCTGGTGAAATGACGGACCCTGTGAGCGGGGGCCTTGCCGCGAAGCTCGGATACACGTTTCACGACGAAGCCCTTCTCAAGCGCGCGCTCACCCATGCCGGGGCCGATTCCGCGTGCTCCAACGAAAGGCTGGAGTTCCTGGGCGACCGGGTGCTGGCGCTGGTCGTGTCGGAAAATCTCTACCGGCTTTACCCCGGGGAGGATGAAGGCGCGCTGACCCGCCGGGTGCATGCGCTGGTGCGCTGGGAAGCCTGCGCCAGGGTGGCCGAGGATATCGGGCTGTGGGAATATCTGGTCCTCACCCGGTCGGAAAGCGCCGGCGGCCGGGCCCGGGGACCGATCATGGGCAGCGCCTGCGAGGCGGTGATCGCGGCCCTTTATCTGGATGGCGGCATGGCGGCGGCGCGCGCCTTTATCGAGCGTATGTGGGAGCCGATGTTCGCCGACGCGAGCGCCGACACCCGCGATGCCAAGACGCTGCTGCAGGAATGGGCGCAAGCCCGCGGCCCGGCAGCGCCGATCTATACGCTGAAGACCCAAACCGGCCCCGATCATGCGCCGCGCTTTGTGGTGGAGGCCAGGGTGGTGGGATTTGCGCCCATAACCGGTGAGGGCGGCTCCAAGCGCCAGGCCGAACAGGATGCGGCGGCCAAACTACTTGCCGTGATTGCACAATGACCAGACGCTGCGGCTTTGCCGCCATCATCGGCGCGCCCAATGCGGGCAAATCCACCCTGATCAACGCGCTGGTCGGATCGAAGGTGGCCATCGTCACGCCCAAGGTGCAGACCACGCGCATGCCGGTGCGCGGGATCGCCATGGCGGGGGAAACCCAGATCGTGTTCGTGGACACGCCAGGGATTTTCCGCCCCCGCCGGCGCCTGGACCGCGCCATGGTGTCATCGGCCTGGGCGGGCGCGGAAGATGCGGACGCGCTTTTGCTGATCGTCGACGCCGCCGATCTGGTCGCAGACCCGAACAGTCCGGGCGCGCGCGATACAAGGGCGATCCTGGAAGGGCTCAAGGACGGCAAGGCCAAACACAAGGCGCTGATCTTCAACAAGATCGAAGGCATGAAGCGCACCGACCTGCTGCCCTTGGTCGAAAGGTTCCGCGCCGAGGGCCTATTTGAGGATATTTTCCTGATTTCGGCGCTCAAGGGCGAAGCGGTGAGCGACGTGTTGGCCTGGGTGGCAGCGCGGATGCCTGAAAGCCCCTGGCTTTATCCCGAAGACCAGGCCGCCGATATCCCCTCGCGCCTGCTGGCGGCCGAAGTGACGCGCGAGAAGATCTATCTGCGCCTGCATGACGAACTTCCCTATGCCAGCGCCGTGGAAACCGAAAAATGGGAAGAACGCCGCGACGGTTCGGTCAAGATCGACCAGGTGATCTATGTCCAGCGCGACGGCCAGAAGGCAATCGTGCTGGGCAAGGGCGGCGCCACCATCAAGCTCATCGGCGCCCTGGCGCGCGAGGAGCTGGAAAAGCTGTTCGACCGGCGCGTGCACCTGTTCCTGTTCGTCAAAGTGCGCGAAGATTGGGCCGAGAACAGCGAGCATTACAAAGAAATTGGCCTCGATTTTCCCAAGGAATAACGTTGTCATCCCGGAAGCCGCGGCACGCAGCGGCTCCAACTTCAGTTGGATTCCGGCTCGCGCCCTGCTTGCGCAGGGCTTGGCCGGAATGACAAGTTGAGGGATGGAATGGTCTGACGACGCCATCGTTTTGTCTTCCCGCGCCCATGGCGAAAGCGGCGCGATCCTCGACTTGCTGACCCGTGATCATGGCCGCCATGCCGGCCTGGTGCGGGGCGGTGCCTCGCGGCGGATCAGGCCGGCGCTGCAACCGGGAAATTCCTTGCATGTGCACTGGCGGGCGCGGCTGGAAGAACATCTGGGCAGCTTTACCTGCGAACTGGCGCGGGCGCGCGCCGGCGAATTGATGGACAGCCGCGATGCGCTGGCGGGACTGAATGCCTTTACCGCTGTCGCCAGCGCCGCCGTGCCGGAGCGTGAGGCCCATGCCGCGATCTTTGCGGGCGGCGAGATCGTGCTGGATGCGATGATGGCAGAAAATGCCGACCATTGGCTGGCGCTCTATGTGCGCTGGGAAGCGGGATTGCTGGAAGCGCTGGGCTTCGGGATGGATTTGAGCGAATGCGCCGCCACGGGTGTGAAAGACGATCTCAGCTATGTGTCGCCCAGGAGCGGGCGCGCGGTATCGCGCGATGGGGCGGGCATCTATGCCAACCGCCTGTTCAAACTGCCTGCGTTCTTGCTGGATTCCCGCGCCTGCGCCCCCAGCAGCGATGAGGTCGCGGCCGGTCTGGCGTTGACCGGCCATTTCCTTCTGGAACGGGTGCTGCGGCCCCACGGCAAGGAGATGCCGCCCGCGCGGCTGCGGTTGGATACGATGGCGGCCCGCGAATCAGAATAAAAGTCCTTCATGGTTGCCATTCCCGACGAAATTCGTTCCGAACCCCTGAGCAAAGCGCTGGCCGAGCGCTATCTCGCCTATGCCCTGTCCACCATCACCCAACGCGCGCTGCCCGATGTCCGCGATGGGCTGAAGCCCGTCCATCGCCGCATCCTGTTCGGCATGCGGCTGCTGCGCCTGGATCCGGGCACCGCCTTCAAGAAATCCGCCAAGGTGGTCGGCGATGTGATGGGTTCGTTCCATCCCCATGGCGATCAGGCGATCTATGACGCGCTGGTGCGCCTGGCGCAGGAATTCTCGGTGCGCTATCCGCTGGTGGACGGCCAGGGCAATTTCGGCAATGTCGACGGCGATAATGCCGCCGCCATGCGCTACACCGAAAGCCGTCTCACGGAAGCAGCCGCTGCGTTGCTGGCGGGGCTGGACGAGGATGCGGTGGATTTCCGCACCACTTATGACGGCGAAACCCAGGAACCGGTGGTGCTGCCCGCCGCCTTTCCGAACCTGCTCGCCAACGGCTCCAACGGCATCGCGGTGGGCATGGCCACCTCCATCCCGCCGCACAATCTGGGCGAGCTTTGCGCCGCCACCATCGCACTTATTGAAAATCCGAATATCCAGGACCGCAGCCTGTTGAAATTCGTCAAAGGTCCGGATTTTCCCACCGGCGGCATCCTGGTCGAGGAGCCCGCTTCCATCGCGGAAGCCTACAAGACCGGGCGCGGCTCTTTTCGGGTGCGGGCACGCTGGGAGAAGGAAGAGGGCCAAAAAATTGGAAGAGGGGGCGGCGCCTGGCAGATCGTGGTCACGCAAATCCCCTATCAGGTGCAGAAGTCCAAGCTGATAGAGCGCATCGCCGAATTGCTGGAGCAGAAGAAGCTGCCGCTGCTGGACGACGTTCACGACGAGAGCGCCGAAGACATCCGCATCGTGCTCACGCCCAAGAGCCGCGCGGTGGAGCCGGAAATCCTGATGGAGCAGCTGTTCCGCAGTTCCGATCTGGAAGCGCGGCTGCCGCTGAACATGACCGTGCTGGACAAGGGCCTGGTGCCCAAGGTGATGGGCCTGAAAGAGGTGCTGGCGGCGTTCGCGGCGCATCGCCGCGAAGTGCTGGAGCGGCGCTCGGCCTTCCGGCTGGAAAAGATCCGGGCGCGGCTGGAGGTGCTGGAAGGCTATCTCGCCGTCTTCCTCAATCTCGACAAGGTGATCAAGATCATCCGCACCGAGGATGAGCCAAAACCCAAGCTGATGAAGGCTTTTTCGCTGAACGAGGTCCAGGCCGACGCCATCCTCAACATGCGGCTGCGCTCCTTGCGCAAGCTGGAAGAGATGGAGATCCGCGGTGAACACGACTCGCTGATCAAGGAGCGCAAGGAGCTGATCAAATTGATGGGCTCCGAAAAGCTCAAGTCGGAAAAGCTGATCGAGGAACTGAAGGAGATCGATGCCAAGTTCGGCCAGAAAACCGAATTGGGCAAGCGCCGCACCGAAGTCGCCAAGGCCGCCGAGGTGGCCGAGATGACGGCCCTGGCCGAGCATGTCGAGGAACGCGCCAACCAGGTGGAGCGCGAGCCCATCACGGTGGTCTGCTCGGCCAAGGGATGGCTCAGGGCGCTGAAGGGCCACCAGGACCAGTCCAGCGACGACAAGTACCGCGAAGGCGACCGCGCCCGGTTCTGGTTTCCTGCCCAGACCACCGATCAGATCATGCTGCTGTCCACCGACGGCCGTTTTTTCACCCTGGACGGGTCCAAGCTTCCCGGCGGCCGCGGCAATGGCGAAGCCATCCGCACCTTCATCGATTTGCCGCCGGAGGCCGACATCGTCACCATGTTCACGCATGTGCCGGGCCGCAAGCTTTTGGTGGCGGCGACCAGCGGTCATGGCTTCATCACCAGCGAAGACGATGCCGTGGCAATGACCAAGAAGGGCAAGTCGGTGATGAATGTGAAGCCCGGGGTGGAAGCGGCGTCGTGCCGTCCGGCGGATGGCGACACGGTCGCCGTGGTGGGCGAGAACCGCAAGCTGCTGATTTTCAAACTGGAGGAAGTGCCGGAACTGGGGCGCGGCCAGGGTGTTTATCTGCAGCGCTACAAGGATGGCGGGCTGGTCGACGCCGCGACCTTTACCTGGAAGGCCGGTCTCAAGGATGAGAATGGCCGGCTGTTCGAAGCTTCTGAGCTCAGGGATTGGCGCGGCGAGCGCGCCCAGGCGGGCCGTATTGTGCCGCGCGGCTGGGCCAAGTCCGCAAAATTCGGCGAGAATTAGCCCACGCCAACTCTAGGCGTGACCGCTGACCAGCCACAGGATGATGATGATCGGCAAGGGAATGCCGATCGCCCACAAAAGCACCGAGCGCATGAAATCTCTCAACGATATGCTTTTGGAAAACGGCTTGGTAAGCCGGAAGTTCCCTGCGGCAGGGAGAGGCAGTTTTTAGGAGCGCCGCAATTCGTACAGTGCGATGGCCGCGGCGTTGGAGACGTTGAGGCTGTCCATCGCTTTGGCGATCGGGATGAAGGCCGACACTTCGCAATGTTCCCGCACCAGGCGGCGGATACCGGCGCCCTCCGAGCCCAGCACCAGCGCCACGTCACCGGCTGGCACGGCTTCGGCCAGGCTGGTCTCGCCATCGCCCGCCAGCGCGATGCGCCAGAAGCCATGTTCCGCCAATTTGTCCAGGGCACGGGTGATGTTCACCACTTCGACATAGGGAATAAGGTCGAGCGCGCCTGACGCCGCCTTGGCCAGCGCACCGGACTGAGGTGGGGCATGACGGTCCTGCACCACCACCGCGGTGACGCCAAACGCGGCTGCGGTGCGCAGAATGGCGCCGACATTGTGGGGATCGGAAAGCTGATCCAGCACCAGGACCAGGCGGCGCCCTCCGGCTCCAGGCTCGGCCAGAATATCGTCCAGGTCACGGGACTTGAGCGGCCAGGCCTCAAGGGCCGCCCCCTGATGGACGGCACCGGGGGGGAGCAGCCGGTCTATGGCGCCCGGTTCCAGAGTCTCGACCTGCACCCGGTCCAGCAGGGTTTTTCCGATGGTTTCGATCGCGCGGGGGGTCAGGGCAGCCCGGCCGAGCTTGCGGTGGGGGTTGGCCAGGGCGGCCTGGACGGCGTGCAAGCCATAGAGCCATTCGCCCCCGGCTTCGCGCCTGCTGGGCGGCTTTCCGGCCGGCCGACCCGCCTTTTCCGCGGGTTTTCCGGCCGGCTTGGGGTAAAAATGACGACGATCCTTGCGGAAATCTTTGGGTCCCATGCGGCGCTTATAAAGAAGTGGGGCCAGTGGTAAAGCAGGGGCCTTCAGTCCCTGTGGCAAATCCCTTGGAAAGACCGGGATTTCCTTGGGAAAAGGCCTATTGACACACAGACCGCCTTGACCAATAACCCGCGATCCGCAGCCACACCTTTTTTGGAGGTATTTTTTCGCTCGTTCGCACGGATGCGGGCGAAAACAGATGCGCCGGCCGGTAACTGGTTTTCTAACCCGTTGACCAAGTTGGAAGTTTAACCGGAGGGGTGCCCGAGTGGCTAAAGGGGACGGACTGTAAATCCGTTGGCTACGCCTACGGTGGTTCGAATCCACCCCCCTCCACCATCTTTCGTCCGTCAGGACGTCAGATGGCAAAGCCATCTGACGTCGCGAAGCGGCGAAAGATGCCCGAGGAGCGAATGCGACGCCCCGGCAACGGGCGCGGATGGTGAGAGAAGAATGCCCGACGCGCGAAAGCGAGGAGGGAGCTTGAAGTGAGAGCCTGAAGTTAGAGTAGAGACGCCGGCGTGATGAAGAGAGAAGGAAGTCGAATTAGGCGGGTGTAGCTCAATGGTAGAGCAACAGCCTTCCAAGCTGATGATGAGGGTTCGATTCCCTTCACCCGCTCCAGGCCTTCGGCGAAGCCGAACGGAAATAATGCCGGCAAAACCGGATGTGAACGAAGTAACGGCGGCGAAAGCCCCAAGAGACGAATAAGACAGACGAAGAGAGACAGGACGTCATGGCGAAAGCAAAGTTTGAGCGTAACAAGCCGCACTGCAACATTGGCACGATTGGCCATGTTGACCACGGCAAGACGTCGTTGACGGCAGCGATCACCAAGGTGCTTGCGGAGTCTGGCGGTGCGACGTTCACGGCGTAT
>JANYAR010000171.1 GCA_025361185.1 Alphaproteobacteria bacterium
CGTCCTTGGCAGCATCACCCATACCAAATTCTATGCCGCGGCTCTCGTTGCCGAAACGCGCAATGTCGGCGGTCTGGGCGTCGACGCCGAACGGGTGGGCGGCGTGACACCGGATCTGTGGCCGCGCCTGTTCGGTTCCGCCGAGCGCGATCAGTTGATGGCGCTCGATGCTGGGCAGCAGCAGGTTTTCGCGACATTGTTCTTCAGCGCCAAGGAAGCCGTTTACAAGGCGTCGGGGACAAAGAGCGCGCTGGCCTTCCGGGAGATTCATATCACGCCGTGCGATGGCGGATTTACCGCAAGCCGCTCGGGAGAAATCCTGCGCGGCCGCTATGTGCTGCAGGATGATTTGATGCTGACCGCGGTCTGGTTCTAGTCCGGTTTTAGATACTGCCGGTCTCTTCGCTGGGGGCCATCAGGCTTTCCATATGCGCCGTGAAGGCGCCCAGCGTGGGAAATTCCAGCAGATCGGAGAGTTTCAATTCCTCCTCCATGCCGGTTTTTGCCTGAATCTCGGCGATCAACTTCACGCCCAAAAGCGAGTGGCCTCCCAGGGCGAAGAAATTATCGCCGGGATTGACCTTCTTGACGCCCAAGGCCCGCGCCCAGATTGCGGCGACCTGTTCCTGAAGTCTGTCGGACATGGTCCTATTTCAAAAAAAGCCCCAAAATCTAACGTCTTTGCGCCCCTTTTACCAGACAACAGGGGTGGCGGGATTCCTATGACACTTGTCATAGGAAGAAATTGAGCGGATAATGGCCCAAGTGAGGGCATGGTTTGGAGACTGGTATGAAATTGATGATTGCGATTTTTTTGCTGTCCGGGGCTGCTGCGTTCCGGGTTTTGGCGGCTGAGGCGCCCCAGGCGGCTCCCACATGTGTACAGGTGCGTGACATTCTTGGCACCGACTCCAAAGACGGCAAGCTTATGACTTTCAGGATGCGCGATGGCCGCGTCCTGGTGAATCATTTGCAAGGCATCTGCTCGGATCTGCGTTTTGAAGGCTTTGTCTGGTCGATTCCGGGCACCGAGGAGGTCTGCGAACGCCAACAGAGCCTGAGGGTGCTGCGCTCCGGCCAGACTTGTGTGCTGGGCAAGTTCGACGTGGTCAAGGACAAGCCCGCAAGACCGGCCGCACCGTAGGGCGGCCTGCGGCATCGGATGCTGCGTCAGACCTTGGCGCGAGGGTCACGCCTGGCCAGCCGCGCCAGCAGGTAGTCCACTTCGGCGCGCGTCTCTGCCGAGAAGGCGGGTGCGGGCTTGCGCATCGCCGCCGAAGACAGGATGCCGCGCCGCTGCAGCATATATTTGCGAACCGCCAGACCCACGCCGGGCTGGTGATCATAGCGCAGCAGCGGCAGGTGGGCGTCGAACAGGTCATGGGCCTGGTCGCGTTTGCCGGCCTTGCTGAGGTTCACCGCTTCCACCAGCATGTCGGGGAAGGCATAGCCGGTATTGGCGCCGTCCACGCCGCGGTCCAGCTCGAAATCCAGGAACAGGCCATTGTTGCCGACCAGGATGGAGATTTTGCGCATCGAGCCGTCTTTTTCCCAGCCGCGCAGGGTGGTGATCTTGTCCAGTCCCGGCCAATCCTCATGCTTGAGAATGACAAGCGACGGATTTTCCATCACCACCTTGCGCACCACGCTGTTGGACATGGTCACGCCGGTGGAGTGGGGATAGTCCTGCAACACCCAGGGAATGTCGCTGCCGATCGCTTCCACCGCGTTGCGGAAATAGCCGGTGATCTGGTCGTCGGTCTTCAGCCCCGCGCCCGGTGCGATCATCACCCCCGCGGCCCCCAACTCCATCACCTTGCGCGACAGCGAGCGCATGGCGGCGAAGCCGGGCGCCGATACGCCCACGATGATGGGCTTGCCCGCGGCGCGTTTGATCACCCGCGCGGCCAAGGCCAATGCCTCCTCGGCATCCAGCTTGGGGGCCTCGCCCAGCACCCCCAATATGGTGAAGCCGTTGCAACCGGCTTCAAAATAGAAGTCGGTCATGCGGTCGACCGAATTCCAGTCGATGCTGCCATCGTCGTGAAACGGCGTCGGCGCGATGGAATAGACCCCGGTGGCGGTGGTATCGAGTTTCATGGCATTTCCTTCTTGTTCCTGGTGTGAAAATCAGGCCAGCGCGGCGGCGTTGGGAGACTTGTCCAATTTTTCGCCTTCCCATTTGGCAACGCTGGCCGCCGCGATAGCGGTGGCGACGGTGTTGGTGCAGGTGCGGCCCATGTCCAGGAAGTGATCCACGCCCAGGATCAGCAGCGCGCCGGCTTCCGGAAGATGGAAATAGGGCAGCAGCGACACCACCACCACCAGCGAGGCGCGGGGCACGTTGGCGATGCCTTTGCTGGCCACGAATATCAGGAACAGCAGCTGGGCGATCTGTCCCGGCGTCAGGGCAATGTCATAAGCCTGGGCAATGAACAGGGCCGCAAAGGTGCAGTAGCACATCGAGCCGATCAGGTTGAAGGAATAGCCCAGCGGCAGCACGAAGCTGGCGATGCGGTTGGAGACACCGATCTGCTCCAGCTTGTAGAGCAGCACCGGATAGGCCGACTCTGAACTGGTGGTGGCCAGCGCGATCAGGGCAGGCTCGCGTATCGCCGTCATCAACGTCTTTTGCCGCGCCACGCCCAACACGGCGATACCCGCCGCCATCAAGGCCAGCCACAGCAGCGCCAGCGCGATATAGAAGCCGCCGACATAAGAGGCATATTTCGCGATGACGTCGGTGCCGCCTTGCGCCAGCGCCAAGGCGACCGCGGCAAACACCGCAATGGGTGCCAGATTCATCACAAACATCGCCATCTGCAGCACCAGATTGGCCAGCTGCTCGATGATGGTCAGCAGGTGTTTGCCTTTTTCGCCCAGCCGCGACAGCGCAACGCCGGCGATCAGGGAAAAGACCACGATCTGCAGCACTTCGTTACGCGCCATGGCGTCGAGGATGGACGTGGGTACCAGGTTGGTGAGAAAGCCGGTGACACTCATGGCTGGGGCCTTCAGCCCGGCTTCTATGGCCCCGGTACCGGCCTGCAGATGAAGACCCACGCCGGGACCGATCGTCTCGACCACCGTCAGTCCGATCGCCAGCGACACCAGCGATGCAGCGATGAACCAGCTCATCGCCTTCAGCGCGACGCGGCCGATATCGCCGGCATGGCCCATGCGTCCCACGCCGCTGATCAGGGTGGTCAGCACCAGGGGGGCGATCAGCATTTTGACCGCACGCAGGAAGATGGTGGTGACCAATCCCAGGCCCTGCGAAATCGCCGCCATGGTCGCGGGGTCGAGGATCAGGTCATGGCAGGCCAGGCCGAATCCGGCTCCCAGCAGGGTTGCCAGAAAAACCAGCAAAGTCAGACCCTTGCGCATATTTTCCCCATTCCGCCGCACGCCGAGGCGCAGGTTTTTTCCGACCTTAGCGGGGGGACGGCGCTCGCGCCATTGCTTGACGCAAGAAGCGCGGGGCATAGACTTGCCTGCAAGAAGAAACGGCGGCAGTGACCGTCGGCCGCGGTTAGGGGATTGGCCATGCAAATGGGAATGAAATCGCGCCTTGCGATTGCGCTGTTGTTGTCGTCGGCGATTTCGGCATCGGGACAGGGGCAGCAGGCCGATGTGCTGATCACTGGCGGCACCATCTATGATGGCTCCACCGCCAAGCCTTTCACCGGCGATGTGGCGATCACGGGCGACAAGATCAGCTATGTCGGTCCCAAGGCGCCCATGACCGCCAAAAGGACCATCGATGCCCATGGCATGATTGTGTCGCCAGGCCTGATCGACGCGCACACCCATTCCGATCATTTTCTGGAATCGCCCGACAAGGCGCAGCGCGCCAACCCGGCCTGGACCATGCAGGGCGTCTCCACCGTGTTCCTGGGGATCGACGGCAATGGCACGCCCAATATGAAGGCCAGGTTCGCCAAATTCAGTGCGCAGGGCATCGGCACCAATGTCGTCTCCTATGTCGGCTTCGGTGCCATTCGCCAGGCCGTGATCGGCGAGGCGGCGCGCGCGCCCACGCCCGGCGAACTGGCGAAGGAAAAAGCGCTGGTGGTCCAGGGCATGTGCGAGGGAGCCATTGGCTTGTCGGCGGGGCTGTTCTATGCGCCGCAGAATTTCGCCAAGACCGACGAAGTCATCGCGCTGGCGAAGGAAGCGGGCAAGCGCGGCGGAATCTACGACACCCATCAACGCGATGAGTCCTCTTACTCCATCGGCCTGATCGCCTCGACCAAGGAAGTGCTGCAGATCGGCCGCGAGGGCGGTCTTCCAGTGCATTTCTCCCACATCAAGGCGCTGGGCCATGATGTGTGGGGAAAGTCCGCCGACGTCATCAAGCTGATCAACGACGCCCGCGCACAGGGGCAGAATGTCACGGCCAACCACTATCCCTGGCTGGCCTCCCATACCGGACTGGACGCGGCGCTGGTTCCGCGCTGGGCCTCGGACGGCGGCGACCCCGCCATGCTCAAGCGTTTCGACGATCCGGCATTGATGGCCAAGATCAAGGCCGAGATGGTGCAAAATCTCGACCGGCGCGGCGGCGCCCAGACCATCCTTTTGACCAGCGGGCAGTCCGATGCGGGGAAGGCGAATACGGCGCCGGACAAGCCCTGGACCGGCAAGTACCTGTCCGACATTGCCAAGGAATGGAAAGAGGATGCGCTGGACGCGGCCATCCGAATTTTGCGCGAAAGCAAGGGCAAGGCATCAATCGTGTCCTTCAATATTTCCGAGCCCGATCTGCAGAATTTCATGAAGCAGCCCTGGACGGTCACCAGTTCGGATGGCGGCCCCGGTCACCCGCGCGAATACGCCACCTTCCAGACCAAATATGCGGTCTATGTGAATCAGAAGCACCTGATCG
>JANYAR010000036.1 GCA_025361185.1 Alphaproteobacteria bacterium
TTGGCGGACAGGGTGGGATTCGAACCCACGGAGCCCTTGCAGGCTCGCCGCATTTCGAGTGCGGTGCCATCGACCACTCGACCACCTGTCCATTTCCGGTGATAAGGGAGCGAGGCCGCAATGGCAAGGCGTTTTAAGCGCGTGATTTCCGAGGCTTATTCGGAACCGGCGATCCAAGCTGTTGCGATGTCACCCCCCAGACAAGGGGCCACAAGCCGAGCCACATCGCGCATTTGTGCGCCAAATCCGTAAGGCGGATTGACCACCAGCAGTCCGGCGCGGCCCAGCTTGGCGCCCGGCGCCGCCACTCTGGTGTCGAGGACCATGGCCTTGGCGATGCCGCCTGCCAGCACCTCGCCGACAAACGCATCGGCATCGGCCTGCGACTTGATCGGATACCAGACCAGAAAAACTCCGGAGGCAAACTTGCGCGTGGCCTCGCGCACGGCCTGGGCCAGCGCGGAAAACTCGTCGGGCGATTCAAAGGGCGGGTCCATCAGCACCGCCCCGCGCCGCGACGGCGGCGGCAACAGCTTTATGGCGCGCGCATAGCCGTCGGCCTGTTCGGCCACGCTATTGCGATAAGGCGCCAGAAGCTGCGCAAGCGCGGCGAATTCTTCCGGGTGCTTTTCGATGGCGGTGAGGCGGTCTTGCGGTCGCAGCAGTTTGGCTGTGATCAGCGGCGAGCCGGGGTAGCTGTTGTTTCCAGTTTCCTTCACCAGCGACAGATAAGTCGAAAGCGCTTCCGGCAGATCGCCCGACAGGCCCGCCAACCGCGCGATGCCGGTTTGCGCCTCGCCGGTCTTGGCCGCCTCGGCGCCCGCCAGGTCATAAATCCCCCGGCCGGCATGACTGTCGATCACCGCGAAGGCAGCGTCTTTTTTCCGCAGATGCAGAAGGATGGCGACCAGCGCGACATGCTTGACGACGTCTGCGAAGTTTCCGGCGTGATAGCCGTGGCGGTAATTCATGGCCTATTCGCAGAAGACGCGGACTTTTGCGTTGTCATTGTCCACGTCTAGCCATGCCCCGGGATTAGAGCATGGCTCTTTCCCGGAGTCTTTTGGGACATTGTCCCTATACGGCTAAAAAAATAAATCACGCAACTTTATTGCGCTTTACGATACATGTCGTCATGGGCCTGACGCCAGTTATTGATGTTTGGCCCGCACGGCACGTATAGGGCTGGCACGCAATAAAGATGCGGCCGCATCGGGATTGACAAAAAACTACAATTGTATGCCTAATTACGACTGAAGCCGTAGGGCGTCGGTACCTCCATATACCGCTAGGGCTTCCGGAAGGCTCGGTCGATTTACCCTCGCACCGGGCCTTTTGTTGAGGGCCTGAAAAACCTGGGCGTTTGGCGCCTGACGGCCCGTATAGAAAATTTAGGTCAGTGGGGCGGGCTTTTGGCATTTGCCTCGCCTGATGGGCACTTGCTCTTGGGCAGCTCAGGCCAGCCTCTGAAGATTTTTGTCCGGTGCGGAACAAATCCGCGGATTGAGAGTTTCCTGGCAGTCGAAGGGCCCATCCGCTCTTTGGTCATTTCAGAGAGCCCGGCGAACGCTCCCCAGCCCCGCGCCGGGCTCTTTACTTTCCTGATGAACCAAGCCTGGTTCGCAATTACTGCGAGATTTTCTCCAGCGGCAGGTCCTTGGTCCTCGGCCCGAAGATGCCGATCACCGCCGCCACCACACCCATGCAGCCGGCGATGAAGACGAACACGCCCGGGGCGCCAAAACTTTTCAAAATAGCGGCAATGATAAAGGCGCTGAACATAGTGGAGAGCCGCGAGAAGGAATAGACGAAACCCACGGCGCGCGCGCGGATGCGGGTGGGAAACAGTTCGGGCTGATAGCCGTGATAGGCGAATGACAGGATGTTGTTGGCCAAGGTCAGCGACACACCGCAGGCGATGACGCCGAACAAGCCGTGCGCCCGGGTGAAGGCCAGGCCCGAGGCGGCAATGGCCAGCGCTGCGCCGGCGATGATCCATTTGCGCTCGATCTGGTCGGTGAACAGCAGACCCAGCGCCGGCCCGATGGGCGCCGCGATGGCGATCAGAAAGGTGTAGCCCAGACTCTTGGGCACGGTGATACCGCTGGAAATCAACAAGGTCGGCACCCAGGAGGCAAAACCGTAATAGCCCGCCGCCTGGAACAGATTGAAGGCGATCAGCATGATCGTGCGACCGAGGTAGGGCGGCTTCCAGATTTCCCAAAATGATCCCCTGCCCTGTTCCGCCGAATGCGGTTTGGGTTCAGCAAGCTGTGCGCCTTCGAGCCGCGCTTCCACTTCCCAGGCTTCGACAATCGCGTCCGCCTCCTGGCTGCGGCCATGCTGTGCCAGCCAGCGCGGGCTTTCGGGCAACCGCGCGCGCACGAACCAGGCCAGCACTGCGCCCACCGACCCCGCCATCACCACAAAGCGCCAGCCGTCCAGGCCGAACAGGGTGCGCGGCACCAACAGCCAGCCCAGCAAGGCCACCACCGGAATGGCGGCGAACTGGATGATATTGGCATAGGCAAAGGCGCGGCCGCGCCAGGCGGGCGGCGACAGTTCGGCGATATAAGTGTCGATGGTGACCAGCTCGACCCCGATGCCGATGCCGCAGATGAATCGCCACAGATTGAGGCTGAAGGCGTCCTGCTGGAACGCCATCACCAGCGAAGCGGCGGCATACCACAGCAGCGAACCGGTGAAGATGATGCGCCGCCCCATCCTGTCGGCGACAAAACCGAACAAAGCGGTGCCGATGAACAATCCGAAAAAGAACGACGCCACGAAGCCCGCCACGCCCGTGGTGCCGAACAGTCCCGGCGTGGTCGTGGTCAGGATGCCCGATTTCACCAGCCCCGGCGCGACATAGGCCGCCAGGAACAGATCGTAGAATTCGAAGAATCCGCCCAACGACAGAACCGTCACCCGCCGCCAGAAGCCGCGCGTGGCCGGCAATCTTTCCAGACGCGCGGCGATCGAGACCCCGGCGTCAGGGGCCAAGCTCAGCGGCCTTCTCTGTCGCGATGCACGTCATGGGTGAGGACGCCGATATTCTTGGGCGGCATTTTCAGCCAGTCCTTGCGCTGCAGGGTGCTGACCGTGTCTTCATGGCCGTTCTTCCAATGCTCGTGCATGGAATCGGCGCTGAATTCATAGTCGCGCGCATTGCCCTCATAGGATTTCTGCTGATAGATCAGCTGCAGGATGGTGGCCTGGGGCAGGTCGGCCAGCTTCTCGCGCATCGCCCGCTGCTCCTCGGTCAGGTCTGCATCCGGCACCTTCACCAGCGCCTCATAGGCGCGGCTCTTCCAGCGCTGCAGCCGCGCGAACATGTCGGTCACCTGGCGGGTGCGCGAGGAATACATGATGTCCTTCTGCCGCCCCAGCACGTCCGACATGGTGCGGGGCAAATCGCCCCGGGCGCTGAACAGGTCAACCTGGAACACCAGCGAGTTTACGTCATCGTCCTGCGCCAGCAGATGCTGCAGCGGGGTATTGGAGACGATACCGCCGTCCCAGAAATAATCCGTACCGATCTGCACCATGGGGAAAGCGGGCGGCAGCGCGCCGCTGGCAAGGACATGCTCGATACGGATTTCTTCCTTGCGGTTGTCGAAGAAGACGTAATTGCCGGTCAGCACATGGACCGCGCCCACTGCGAAGTGCGTATCGCCTTCGTTCAACCGCTTGAAGTCCACCAGCTCTTCCAGCGTCTGTCTCAGGGGTGTGTTGTCGTAGAAGCTGGTGGCGTCCTTGGCGCCGGGCGGCAGGAACCAGGGATTGGTCTTGTGCGGGTTGAACATGCCAGGCTGGCCGAACAGCGCCGTGGTCAGCGCCGAGATGGTGTTGCGGCTCTGGCGATAGATGTCGCCATCGGGCGTATAGGGCCAGATGGAGCGGTCGGTGATGCGGTCCCAGAATTCGCACAGTGCTGCCAGCCGCCGCTCCGGCGGATTGCCCGCGATCAGGGCGGCATTGATGGCGCCGATGCTGACGCCGGAAACCCATTCCGGCTCCAGCCCCGCCTCATGCAGCGCCTGGTATACCCCGCCTTGATAGGCGCCGAGCGCGCCGCCGCCTTGCAGCACCAGCGCGATGCGGCCGCAATTCTCCGGCCGGGGAACCGGCGCATAGCGATGGCCCGAGGGGTGGGGCGGATGTATCGGTTTTGCGTCCATCAGTGCGAATCATAGCCGAATTTGTTAAATATTCCGACCCACTGCGGCCATATCGCCCCTTCAGAACGGACATGGCTGTGCCATGCTTTACCGGCTGTTTTTCGGAGAAATGTCATGTCAGCCAGTCTTAAAGGCAAAGTTGCCCTTGTCACCGGGTCCACCTCGGGCATCGGCCTGGCCATCGCCCGCACCTTTGCCGGTGAAGGCGCCAATATCTGCATTAATGGTTTTGGCGATGCGGCAGCGATCGAGAAGGAGCGCAGCGGTATCGAAAAGGATTTCGGCGTTGCGGCGATCTATAGCGGCGCCGACATGAGCAAGGGCGACCAGACCGAGGCCATGGTCGCCGATACCATCAAGCAGCTGGGGGCGGTGGACATACTGGTCAACAATGCCGGCATCCAGTTCGTGTCGCCGGTGGAGGAATTCCCGCCCGAGAAATGGGACCAGATCATCGCCATCAATCTGTCATCGGCCTTTCACGCCACCCGGGCCGCGGTGCCCGGCATGAAGGCGAAAAAGTGGGGCCGCATCATCAACACCGCCAGCGCCCATGCCCTGGTCGCCTCGCCTTTCAAATCGGCCTATGTCGCCGCCAAGCACGGCATCGCCGGCTTCACTAAAACCGTGGCATTGGAAACCGCCACCTTCGGCATTACCTCCAATGCCATATGCCCCGGCTATGTCTGGACGCCGCTGGTGGAAAAACAGATCCCCGACACGATGGCGGCCCGCGGCTTGACGCGCGAGCAGGTGATCAACGATGTGCTGCTGACCGCTCAGCCCACCAAGCAATTCGTCACGGTGGAGGAGATCGCGGTGTTGGCGCTGTATCTGGCGGGCGACATGGCGCGCTCCATCACCGGCGCGATCATTTCGATTGATGGGGGATGGACAGCGGCCTAAGCAGGCCCCAGCGTCTTTCCCAGGCAGATCAGCCCCGGATAGGGATGGCTGCCGTAAGGCGGGATGGAGACAAAGCCGTTGCCTTTATAAAGCGCGATGGCGACGTCCATCTGGGGCAGCGTGTCCAGCTTGATCTCGCCATAACCGAGCTTCCCGCCCGCCGCGACAATAGCCGCCACCAGCGCCTTGCCGACGCCAGCCTTGCGCGCCTGGGGCCGCACAAACAAGCGCTTGATCTCGGCCACGCGCGGCGGCTCCAGAGCTTTAAGCGCGATGCAGCCCAGCACATGATCGCCGCGCTTGGCCAAAAGCAGCTCGCCGCCCGGCGGACCGTAGAGGCCGGGCAGCGAATCCAGTTCCTGCGAAAATCCTTGGCTGCCCAGATCGACCGGCAAAGATTTGGCATAGGCGCGAAACAGCGCCGCCGCCGAAATCAGCTCGACGGAGCTGCGCGCCGGCGCGATGATGAAGTCGCTATTTGAGCTGGTCGGCCACAGCATCGATGCCGGCCTGGGAGCAGAGTTCGTCCTTGTCGCCGCCCACCGCGCCCGAAGATCCGACACCGCCGATCACTTCGCCGCGATATTTGATCGGCACGCCGCCTGCCACGCCGACCACGCCCTGGATATTGGTCATGGGCGAACCCAGGGTGGAATTGCGCGCGGTGGCAAAGGCGCCGGAGGTGGCGAACCGATTGGCCAAGGTGATGGCGGTATAGGCCTTGTCCCTGGACAGGCTGATGGTGTGGGGACCTGTGCCGTCGTCACGCAGGAACGCTTTCAGCGCGCCCGAGGCATCCAGCACCGTGATGGTGGTGTGAAAGCCCATCTTGCGGCAGGCCGCGACGGCGGCATGGGCGATCTCATCAGCCATCGCCATGGACAGCGCATGGGTGCTGACCACGCCCTTCTCGCCGGTCACCGGCGGGTAGCTGGCGGGCACGGGTAAAGGCTGCGCGACTGCGGGCGCGACTAGGGCAAGCGAAAGGGCAATGGAAGCGGCAAGGCGCATGACGGTCTCCCCGGATTTTTGCTGGAGGCTAGGTCATCTGACAATCAAGTCAACTGGAGAGCCATCGCCTCGTCAAGTATTGAGGTTATCACATCCTGTGCGGGTTGGGGCAGCGCGTATTCATTTTGCAGGAGCGTGAGGCGTTCAGCGAATTCGGGTATAGTGTCGGGGCGAACTCGAAGCTGCCGACCGCAGCCAGTATGTCTCGCCAACCTGCCTACGGAGCTACTGCGCAGCTTCGCGGCCATTGTGG
>JANYAR010000106.1 GCA_025361185.1 Alphaproteobacteria bacterium
GCCCGTAGCTCGCATGCCCTGTCCGCAATACGGCAAGCAGAACCTCCTGCCACCATCGCTCGCCCGAAGCTATCGCGTCAGTCGCGGCGAACAACGTCCAGGGGATCTTGGCTGCCGCAAGGATCGGGGCGGCGTGGAGGGCATTGTCGTCCCAGCCATCGTCGAAGGTGACGAGAAGGGGAAGCGATGGCAGGGGAGCTTCTCTCCTGCGGGATTTCAGGACTTCGTTGAGGCCCACCACATTGTAATGCGCCGTGACAAATTTCATCAGACGTTCGAGCAGCGTCGTCGAAATTGTATACTCAACGTCTGCGGCATACGGGTCCATGAGGTGTCCGGGAAGCACGCGATGAAACATCAGAACAGTTAGCTGTTCTCGGTGTTTCAATCTATGATACAGGCTCAAACCGCCACTTTTTATTGCAATCGTCTTGGCGATCTGCCGCAACGAGGAGGTCATCGCCGCAAGAAGTTTCGCTTAAGCCAGATCGCAAAAGGGCTGGCGTTTGCCAGAAACAGAATGCATTCCAGCGGCTCGTATCCCATTTTTATGGAACGGTTAATCAGCTGGCGTCCTATGTCGGGCGCACCCCGGCTGTAAGCGAGCTGGCCGAGACGAAGTATTCTGCGGCCCCGGATGGATTTGATTTCCTGGGGCGTCAATCGGTCCGAGAGCCGGGCGACGTGGCCTTCAATCATCGGAAGTGTATACATCAGCTGGTCGTTGAAGGATCCACCTGACAGGCTCGATTCCCGCTCATGGACGTGAACCAGGTTCTCAAAGACGTAACTCAGGCGGCCGCGTTCTGCGAGCCGTATCCACATGTCCTGGTCTTCAGCAATTTTTAGAGACTGGTTGAATCCGCCCAGTTCGTCCAAACGCTGTCGCCAAACCAGAACGGATGGCGTGGTCACGTAATTGTTTTCGAGAAGCGCCTTCCAGGCAATTTCGCCGGCCGTGACAGTTTGCCCTCGATATATGTTGCCCAGATTTTTTCCTGTTGGCGAAATTAGATCTGAGCCGCAAGATACAAAGGTGGTCGTGGGTTCAGATACGATGAGATCTACCTGCTTCTCCAGCTTGGTGGGAAGCCACTCGTCATCGGCATCGAGAAAGGCGACAAGGTCTGTCTCAGCGCGTTGAATGCCCACATTGCGAGCCCCCGCTGCGCCGAGATTTTTCGCAAGCGTGATGACTTCAACTTTTGCGCCGGTATAGTCTTGCGCGATTTTTCTCGTCGCATCGGCACCGGCATCGTCCACGACCAAGATTTGAGCCGGCGGGAGTGTTTGCGCCGCCACCGAATCCAGGGCACGCCGGATGGTGGCCTCGGAATTATAGGCCGGAATGACAACGCAAACGCTGGGACGCGCCGTGGGAAGCCCTACCGGGGAGCGCGTTTGCGACCGCGGCATTCGTGCCGCATATCGCTCTTGCCCGCCTGAATATCCCATGTCGGCGGCGCCGTGCCCCCTTGCGAGTTCCAGAACCTGACCGGGCGTGGAGGGACTTCCGCCCAATTCGCCGATGAAAAATTCAAGATACCCTTCAATCCATCTCAAAAAGCGCTCAACATCACGGGGAGTGCGTGTATAGGGCGTCTTACCGGGCACCAACGACGGACTGTGGTAACTGATCGCAAACACGCGTTGTCCAGCCCGCATCAAAGTCCGAGTTAAAATCTTTGCCTCTGCCAGGCTGTGCCCTTCGGGAGAGATGCGAATGCGATTGAGCACGCCCATGCGCGCCAAAATTGCCGGCAATTTTGCCCGCTTGCTCAACGAAGATGTAAAAGAGCGATTGGCGGTAGCCCGGAAATTCCGCATCGGCCCAACCATGCCGGCCGTTACCGGAATCTCAAGGATGCTTCGCGCCGAATCCAACCAGTAGGGCCGTGAGGGTGCGGTGGAATAGTCCGGACTGGACTTGGTGATTGCAGGACCCGGCAAGACGCTGCAATCAATTTCATAACCGAACGCCTGAAGTAATCGCAGTGTATCCGGTCCGGCACCGTATCGACCGGTACGAAACAACTTAGGGCTGACGTTGAAATTGCGCCTGATCGTTTCCGTCAGCATTTGCATTTTTTTATGCTGCAGTTCGTAGGGCAGATTGCATGCGAAGGAGTTTTCCTCGCCCACGATTTCATCAAATGGCGGTGTTACCCAAGGGTGCAATTGCGCGCCGATTTCACAATGTCCGGCCTCCACCAATTGCCGCAGCGGCCGATAGCCGCTTTCCTGAGAAGCGACCGGATAATCCACGGCATAGGTCGGCACGAGATTGAAACGCCGATAGATGGCTTGGGCAGCTGACTGGGCAGTAACTGTTGTGACCGAATTGTTGGACGCTGAAAATGGCGCGTTCCAGTCAAACTCCTCCTCCGCATCGATAATGCAGATAATTTTCGGCGATGACGACAGCGAAAACGGCACAATGTCATCCGCCGAAACGGGCAACATCACGGAACGGGACTCCCCAGCCGAACTCAACGACGCGCTCCCTCAAGCGAGCCACGGCTGACCGTAGCCACTTTCAACCGAACTGCACTGCAAATCATGGTCCCGCCCAGGTTATGGCAATACCATATTTTGTGGCTTTCGGTTCGACTTTGCAATATTGTCGCCCATATTGGCAGCGAATAGCATTCGGAAATTTCTTCAAATAAAAAGGGGCGCGCGGTGGGCGGAGCATGGTATGCGCTGGCGACTATTGCCGTGGCGCTCGTTATTCGATGGGTTATTCGGGGCGATGTCGCAGTCCCTGGCCGCAAATCCGGCATGGGGTTTAAGCAGCCTAAGACGAGGCCGAATCCAGAGCGGGATTAGCCACTTCATATTCCGTGAGCTGTTCCGATGTCCCAGGCAGAAAGACCGTTGTGGAAGGCGGATGCCGGAGAGAAGCGGCGTCAACGTCTTGTGCTGGGAAAAAGTGATCTCGCATGGATAGACCTGCTTCTGGCGGCATGGATACTGGATTTGGCCGTCCTCGCGGCATTTCTGCATAAGGCCAATTCTATCGCCGCCCTGTGCATCCTGGCTGCGATCCTTGTGGCAGCGGCGGCAGGGCTCACTCTGGAGGTCCGGCATCGCCGGCAAAACAGGGCTTATATCGTCTGGGCCGTGATCGGGCCGATGATCCTTGTCCATTTGGCGCTTTTGTCCGGTGCCGCGATCAGCCGCTTTCTTCCGCTCAGCCACGATTATTCGGTCGACAAGTTCGCCCTGTACCAGGTGGGCGATTTTTCGGATGGAACGGCGCGTTTCGCATCGCTTTCCAAACCCCTGACGGATGGCCGTGTCTTCATATCGCCGATCGACGTTTTGATTCTGTTGCAGGTCCGGAATATGACGGCGGAAGTTAAGCAAATTCGCGACTACAAGATTGACGGTTTTATCGCAGACCGTTGGCGGCCGCTTTGCCGTGTGCCGCTGGCTCCCAATCCGCCATACTATCTGTCGACCCGCTCGACCGCGCGCGAGTTGATCCTGACCCCCTTCGCCCCGGAGCGGGGCCCTGGCGCGATGGCGCCGGGTCAGGCCAGGACATTTTGGAGCGCATGGACCTGTCCACAGAAGTGCGATTTGGCGAAGACAAGGCTGAGAGTCACCGTGACCGATCAAAAGGCCCGAAGAGAGGCGATCGAATTTTCTTCCGGTGGAGCCATGCCGGCAAAGGCGTTTGACGCGGCGACGGGCATTGGCATTGGCGACGATCTCGATCTCGATGCGCAAAGAGGCGCGGAGTATGTCCGCGGCTATTGTGCGAACGCGCGCGATGGGCGCCGGCGCGCCGGATTGCTATGGTGATCCGAAGAACTGCCTGCGCAGTGCAGGCATGATCTTGCAGGTGGGGCCGGCGAGGGCTTTTGCCCCGCGCGCACATATCCCGACGGCTCTGAAGCGGCGCTTGTCAGCGCAACCTCGCCGCCAGTCGGCCAATCGCTAGGCGGCGATCGGCCACATGGCGCTGGTGAGCGCGGAAACCGGCAGGGTCGTGCGATAAAGCGTCTTGTCCACGAACCAGACGCAGGTGACGATTGCGGCATCGGCGCCGGCCTGCACCGATTCAATCGTCATATCCGGACCGCCTGACTTCAAACAGACAACTTCGCCAGCCTGGAAGGAATGCATGTGTCACCTCAGCAATGATCTGGCGCCGAGTATCACCTGACAGTTCTTGGCCATTCGTTAACGCAATGGTGTAGCGACGGCCCGTATTTGTCCGCCAGGCGGTGAGGGCGAATAAACCGCCCGACCGGCGCTACCGCTGGGGGGTGCCACGATGGCGGCCCATTGGACCGGGCTAAGCACAGGAACCTTATGGCTTTTCTTGACAGCTTGCGGCGGCGAGCCGTTAACCATGTGTTAACGAATTTCTTTACCCTGACGCCGCCGCCGCGTAGTTTCCTGCCGGGGCTTATGCCGTGTCTGCAATGGGTTTTTCAT
>JANYAR010000124.1 GCA_025361185.1 Alphaproteobacteria bacterium
GCGCGGCTATAAGGTTCCAGAGCGAAAGCCTTGCCGCCGGCTGGGTCCGCCAATTCCTTGCGGAATAGAAAATTCGGCGACTGTAGCAATTGCGCCAAGCCATAGCGCAAGCCCGCATAAAAATCGCCGGACGACTTGGCCATGACGCGGGCAAGATTGACCCGCATCTTGAGTTCATCCGCGGTCAGGGGACGGCGAAACAGCATGAGACCATATTGGCTGAAGAATTCCGCGGCGCAGGCATCGTCCGGGGCCTTGGCGGATTTGGGAGCGCAGGACACCAGCTTGGCGCGGTGATTTTCGTCGGCGACCTGCAGGGCGATGGCGTCGGCCATCTTGGAGAAGGATTCAAAGCCGGCCGGCGTCACGGATAGAACCGAGGTGCTGGTCGCGACCAGGCCGTTGATACGGATCTGGGGTTCAAACATGCCTTGAACCGCGATGTCCTTGCCGAAAATATCCGCGATGGAATTGCGATATTCCTGCTCCGAAAGCCGGCGCAGTCCCACCACCGCTTTGCTGTCCGCGGCCCAGACAGCCGCGCCACCGCAAGTGGCGCAGACCAGGAAAACGGCAATCGCCAGAAAGACGCTTTTGTGCACGCGTCCCCCTTCTGGCCGTGATGTACAGGGTGGCTGTGCGGTGCGGATCTTGTGCAATTTCGGGCCGGTCCGTGAAACGAGACCTACCGAACTATTATGAGACCAAAACAGGGATTGATCAACAAGTGAGGGGGCCTGCTTCCCCATCTGGATGGAAAGCCGGCTATGCAGTAGCTTCTGTCACCCTGGTGCAAATATCGGTCAGGCCAGAACCTGCAAAGCGCTCGGGATAGAGCCCAGGAGGAAGCCGGAATGGATCGACGCAAATTCATCAAAGGGGCCGCCGCAGGGACGGCCGCGATTGGCGCCGCCGCAACCCATGCCAGCGCCCAGAAATATGCCGTTCCCATTATCGACACGCACGTGCATCTGTATGACCCCACGCGCCCGCAAGGCATTCCGTGGCCGGGCCCGGAGCAGGCAGCGAGCATCTATCGGCCCTTCCTGCCCGCGCATTACGCCAAGATCGCCGAGCCTTACGGTGTAGTCGGGATGATCGAGACCGAATGCAGTCCTTGGATCGAAGACAATTACTGGGTGCTGGACGTTTCCAGAAACGAACCGATCGTGGTAGGCGAGGTTGGCGACCTTCTTCTGGGCCATCCCGATTACCGCGAACATCTCGCCCGGCTGCACAAGAACCCGCTCTATGTGGGCATCCGCGTTTCCAATCTCTGGGGCCGCAACGTGGAAGAATTGCTCAAGAAGCCGCAAGTCTGGGCTGACCTCAAGGCGCTGTCCGATGCGGGACTGACGATGGACTTTGGTGGCGGCGCGCGGGAAGTGCGGCAGCTGCTTCAGATCACCGACCGGATTCCCAATCTGCGGATCGTGATCAATCACCTGCCGGGCGCGCGCGTCCCCGACGACGCCGCCGAGCGCGCCGCCTGGCAGAAAAACACGCGAGAGCTGGCAAAGCGTCCGCATATCTATGTGAAGTTCTCCGAAATTTTCCAACGCGTCGATGAGCGCGGCCGCCGGGTGCAGACGGGCGGACGAATCCCCAAGGACCTTGCCTTCTACAAGCCGCGCCTGGATGAAATCTACGAGACCTTTGGTCCCAATCGGCTGATGTTTGCCAGCGACTGGACCAACAGCGAACCCATGAGCACCTTCGGCGAGCTGGTGGCGCTGGACCATGAATATTTCGCGCCCAAGGGGCACGACGTGATGGAGAAAGTCTTCTGGAAGAATTCGCTGTCGGCTTATCGCTGGAAGAAGCGCCGCGCCAACCAGCCCAGTCTGGCCTGAACGCACCCCCAACAATCGAAGCGGAACGTGCCATGATCAAGACCATTGCCGGCGCACTGATACTCGCAGCCCTGTCCGCTTCACCGGGAATGGCGCAAGCGCCGGCCGCCGGTTTCGCCGCGGCACAAAAACAGTTCGACGGCGTCTGCGCGGGATGCCATGGCGAGGGCGGCGCCGGTGGCGACCGGGCGCCCGCGTTGGCGAACAATATCACCTTGCGCACCATGACCCAGGTGCAGATTCGCGATCTGATCAAAAGCGGCACCCCTGGCGGCATGCCTGCCTTCAACCTGCCTGACAGCAATCTTCAACAACTGGCGGCATGGCTGCGTTCGCTCAACCAGTCCGCTTTCGATACCAGGCCTGCCGGAGATATGGCAGCAGGCGAGGCCTTCTTCTTCGGCCAAGGAAAGGGTCAGGGACAATGCTCTTCCTGTCATATGGTGCATGGCCGCGGCAAGGTGAACGGGCCCGATCTGTCCGCCATTGGCCGCAGATCCACCGTGCGCGAACTGGAGCTGGTGCTCGACAATCCAACCTCCCAGATGGGCATTCACACCACGGCAAGCTGCCCACGCTGGGCCTTCTGCCCGGATGACGGCTGGCGCATCGTCAATGTGAAGATGCGTGACGGCAGCGCCTTGCGCGGCTTCGCGCGCGGCCGCGCCGAACATGATCTGGAATTGCAGACCCTGGATGGGCATCTGCATTTCCTGACGGACAAGCAGTATCTGACGATCGCAGCCGAAAAGAATTCCACCATGCCGCCGCTGAAGGCTGCGCCTGAGGAACGCCGCGATCTGATCTCCTATCTCGCCAGCCTGGGTGGCGGCACGAAGTCGGCTCCAAAGGCCGGGATGGAAGAGACGATCTCGGCTGAAGCCATGGACGCGGTTCTCAAGCCCAAGCCGGGCGAGTGGCCGACTTATAACGGTGTCCTGGGCGGCAATCGTCACAGTCCGCTGAACCAGATCAACACCGGCAATGTCGACCGGCTGCAGATGGAATGGGTCTATTCCCTGGAGGCGCCCAACCTGGAGACCACGCCCATCGTTGTGGACGGCGTGATGTATGTCACCTCGGCGGACAAAGTCTGCGCCCTGGGCGCCGGAACGGGCCGGCAGCTTTGGTGCTTCGCCTATACCGAGCCCACCGCCGATGGCCGGCGCCGCAATCCGGGCGCGGTCAATCGCGGGGTGGCGGTCCTAGGCGACCGAGTATTCTTCGCCACGACCGACGCGCATCTTATCTGCCTGAACCGGCTGACCGGCGGCCTGATGTGGGACGTCAACATGCCCCAGACGAAGGGAGCCTTTGGCTCCAGTTCGGCTCCCATGGTGGTGGGCGATCTGGTCATCGCGGGCGTCAGTGGTGGCGACAGTCCGCTGCTAGGTTTTCTAGTGGCCTACAAAGCCACCACCGGCGAACAGGCCTGGCGTTTCAACACGGTACCCAAGCCGGGCGAACCCGGCTCCGAGACCTGGAAAGGCAGCGCCATCGGCATAGGCGGCGGCGCCACCTGGCTGACCGGCTCCTATGATGCGCAAACCGGCACGCTCTACTGGACCGTCGGCAATCCGTTCCCCGCCACCGACGCCGACCAGCGCGGGGGCACCAACCTGTACACCAACTGTGTGCTGGCGCTTGACGTCAAGACCGGGAAATTGAAGTGGTACTATCAGTTCACGCCCCACGATCTGCACGACTGGGATGCGACCGAGCCGCTGGTGCTGGTGGATGCAGAATATCGCGGCCGGCCCCGGAAGTTGATGCTCCAAGCCAATCGCAACGGTTTCATGTTCGTGCTCGATCGGACGACAGGCGAATTCCTGTTCGCCAAACCCTTCGTCAAGAAGATGAACTGGTCCAGCGGCTATGGTGCGGATGGCA
This sequence comes from Alphaproteobacteria bacterium, assembly GCA_025361185.1. Lineage (GTDB taxonomy): Bacteria > Pseudomonadota > Alphaproteobacteria > Micropepsales > Micropepsaceae > Rhizomicrobium. The sequence continues at coordinate 3,744 of JANYAR010000124.1, forward strand.
AGCCCCGGCTCCTGCCCGGCAACAATGTAACCGCGGCCGGCGTCAAGGGCTGTCCGTCGGTGCGGGGCGCCACCAACTGGTATGCGACCTCCTTCAGTCCGGACACCAAGCTCTTCTATGTGATGGCGGTAGAGGATTGCAGCATCTACCGGCAGACCTCCAGGGAGAGCCAGGGATATGAAGGCGTGCGCGATCCAAACGATCCCGGGCTCAAATATCTGCGCGCGCTCGACATCGAGACCGGCGCGACGGTTTGGGAAGTTCCGCAGGAAGGACCACAGGAGGCTAACTATTCCGGCGTGCTGAGTACCGCAGGAGGCCTGGTGTTCTACGGCGAGACCGGCGGCGGGTTTGCCGCGGTCGATGCCAAGAGCGGAAAGACACTGTGGACCATCCATGGCAACCAGGCCTGGAGGGGCTGCCCGATGACTTACATGCTGAACGGACGTCAGTATGTCGCCGTTGCATCGGGCAGCAATATTTTAACCTTCGCTCTAAGGTAATCGCCACACCCGATCTTCCATCAGGTTCCGGGGAGCGCGGGGGAAGTGCTCATCCACCTAACGATAATAACCAGTTATCGCTACTCGGCTTCCGACCCATGCAGCCCGAAAAACTTCAGATAAGACCTGGCTATCGCTGGCGCGCCCAGCGATAACTCCCAGTTATCGTCAGTGGCCAAGACTGATAATACTCACCTGTCGATAGTCTAAGTATACATATGGACAGAACGCTTGCTGCGGTTCTCACGCCGCGCCAGTATTTCGGTATCTCCCACCTCTCCCGACACAAGTTCGGCCAACCAGCGCCGGCCAAGAACGACCGCCCGGACGACGCTCGTCCACACTTCCGTCTTGATGGGGCGCTGATCCTTGGTGGCGTCGCTATGAGTAGCTCCAGTAGACGCGTCTGGTTGGTGGGCCCGGCAG
>JANYAR010000130.1 GCA_025361185.1 Alphaproteobacteria bacterium
GAGTGCCGGACAGTTCAGCAGAGTCGCGAGGGGTTAGACGCCCGGGGTGGGCTTTCGATTCATTATTGCCCTATCTTTTGCGCGACTGGACCGGCACTGTCGAACTTCAGGCTGCAAATTCGCTTATCAGCGCCGCGCTTATGCAGGCTTTTCCCGATCCCGCCGACATCCTGGTTGCGCTCGCAGGCTGCGGCGCGGGCGGATTGTTGGCTGAGATACCGCCGGATTTTGGACATGTAGTCGGATTCGATTTGACGCTTCCGGTGTTGGTTACAGCGCGCCACTTGCTCGACGGCAAGAGCATCGCGCTGGACATGCCACGCGCCATTAACGACCCCGGCCGCATTACCTTGCACGGCCGTACATCTCAAGCAGTGGGCGTGCGTCGTGAGCTGGTCGCGATGGATGCTTTCGATGCGGCCTTTGCCGATGGCTCGGTCGATTGTGTTGTGACTTCGTTTCTGATCGATCTGATCCCTGATCCGCGAGGGCTGGCGGATGAGATACATCGAATCCTTTCGCCCAACGGTACTTGGATCAATTACGGCCCGTCCGGCCCCCTGGGTGCGCTTCGGCGTTTCGATCAATCGGAAGGCGCAGCTTTTTTTGAGGCCGGCGGATTTACCGTTGTTCAGGCCGAAGCCTATCGCGCGACTTATCTGGATTTGAGCCGTGACTGTCCCACCTGGAGCTTTCAAAATCATATGTGTTATCTGACCTCGGCGCGCAAAACCGGGCCAGCCAGGGAAAAGACCAAGGCGGTGACGCCCAGCCTGGCAGAGATTCGGCAGCTCATCCCGGAGTTTTTCCCCGGCGCCACTTTGATCAAGCGGGAGAGGCTGGAAGCGGAGCGAAAGCATACCGTCCACCTGCGTCACGAGCGCAGCCCCGGAGTGGTGGAGAATTTGGATATCGGCAGCGACACCGCCCGGATCATCGCGTTTGTCGATGGGAATGCAACGGTCTTCGAAATTGCAAATAGGCTGAAACCGGACTTGCCGGTGGAAGAAACAATTCGCGCCTTCGAGCGCTATTTCAATACTGGGTTACTGAGCTGGCGCGATTGATTTTTCATGCGGCCTTCGCAACGCGAGGCGCTAGGCGGTCACATGCCCGCGACTGCAAAACTTTCGGGCGGCAATCCGGCCCGGTGACGCTCAAACATGGTCCTATAGGCGGATTCAAGATTGCGCGTGAACTGCGCTGTATTGAATAGCGGCTCGGAAGAACGATTGCGCCTGAGCCGCGCTTTGATGCCGCTGAGCCGTTCGGGATCGCGCGCCAGCGCGAGCGCCAGCTCTTCATATTCGGCCAAGGATTTCGTCACCAATTCGGGCAATCCTATCGCATGGACCACGCCCGCAGCGACACCCGCCGGAAATGTGTTGCCATGGCATGTCAGTACCGGAAGACCGGCCCAAAGCGCATCGCTCGCCGTGGCATGGGCATTGTAGGGCAGCGTATCCAGAAAAAGATCCCCCAGGCGAAGGCGCGCCAGGTGATCCTCGATCTTTGGCATTTTGGGCGCGAACACCAACCGTTCCGGCGCAACGCCGCGGGCGCTTGCTTCCCGCCGCAAGTTGATTCTCGTTGATGGCGACAGGGAGCCGAGCCATATCACACTGCCCTTAACGGCAATCAAAAGGCGCATCCATATATCGAATATCTCAGGGCCGATCTTGTGAGCGTTGTTGTTGCAGACGAAAACGAAACCCGTTTGCGGCAATCCCGCCTCGCTGCGGCTTGGCGTTCTATCCGCAATGGGGCGCTTGCTGTCGGTCGGCAAATATGTATGCGGCAGATAGGCTACCTGCTCACTGAAGAACCCGCGGTTCTCATCAGGAATTATAAAGCGGTCGGCGATAATGTAATCGATGAAGGGTGCGCCCAGCGTTCCGGGATAGGCAAGGTAATTTACTTGCACAGGCGCCGGCCGGCTCGCCAGAATTGCGGTGCGCCCAGCGCCGGAATAGCCATTTTGGTCGACGGCAATGTCGATTTCCAACTCACGCAGCTTGGCCGCGACTTCGGCATCGCTCAGATCCTGTACGTCGATGAACCGGTCGACCGCCGATTTGATGCGCTGGCGCATATGGCTGCCATCGTCCGCCCCTGTCGAAATTGCCGTGATCTCGAAATGCTCCTTGTCATGCTGTTCGAAGCAGCCCGCCATCGCAGCTGACAGCACGTGGTCGCGAAAATCGGTAGAGATATATGCGACGCGAATCTTATCGTGGTGATATGCGCCGCTATGCTGTCGCGGATTTTCGTCGGACGGAATTTCTTTCGCGCGAAGCTGCGCGAATATGAGGTGTTCCGCTTCTGAGCTGCATACTGCGCGATGATTAAGCGGTCCAACCAGGCGCACACCGGCCTTCAGGCCCGCACGGATGCAGCGTTCGTCCTCTTCGCGTCTGTGCCAGTCACAGGAAAATATGCGGGAGTCGATGCCGATACGCGTTGCCGCGATATGCTGAGAATCAAGCGCCAGCGCTCGATCACTCGCTTCCGCAGCTTCTGAAAATCGCGCGGACTTCAAAAGGTGATCGGCTTGCCGGGCCCATGCGTTCGCATCTTGGGGCTCGAGATCCAGGTGGCTTGATTTTTGATCTGTAGATACCGGCGGGGCCGGGCGCTGCGGTGTCAGGGCGGCGCGGTCGGGATTCGGTAGCAAAACCGTCTTTAGCAGGACGCGTGCCCGTCGCACGGCCCCATCATGAAGCCGCATCCGATAGATGGCCGAAACTGTGTCGGCCCCGGGATTGACCGTCTCGTCACTTCGCCACCGTACCGCGATACGATCGACCATGTATTTTATGGCTGCATCCGCGTTGTCCGCGACGGCGATCGAAATTGGAACGATTGTGTCGAAAAAGGTCTCCGCCAATGATGTTGCGAGCCCTACCGCTCGCAGGCACCCTTGTGCGCGGGCACGCTCGGAGACGGTGCCCCAATCCGGTTGCGGCGAGGCACTGGCAAGGGCGGCGACATCGCATAGCCATCTGATATTTCGCCACTGGTTCTGTCCGCCCTGGATCGCCAGAACGACCAGTGTATCTTCCGGCGTTAATACCCTGAAGACATGGCCGTTCAACTGTTTTTTCTGTGCCCTGCGCCATAGTCCATCATAGTCGATGTCGAATGCCATGTTCCTGGCGGTGAGTCGCCCGTGTATGCGAAAAACGCGACGAGGATGGTTCTTGAATACAGTGTCGTTCCCCTGGAAACGCTGAATCAATTCGGCCTGCGGCGTCGTCGATGCGATATGCCGCTCATATCCGAGGTCGAGAAACGCCGCCATGGTCGAAGCCACGTCGGAGTCGTGAACCAGCAGGTCGATATCGTTGAACTCGCTAAGGCCAAGATCGCCATACGCCTGGAATGCGAGAATTGGACCCTTAAACGGAATTGCTTCTATGCCGTTGTCTGCCAGCACTTCAACGGCTTGGGCAAGCTCATGGAGTAACTCGCGGTTTCTTGCTCGCACCTGATCGCGATAGAAGCGCAGTGCATCAAGGACGTCGGGAGGCATCAAGTCGGGCACCAGGCGGCCCATGGTATGTCCGACCAGGCCGGCCAGCCTGCAATTGATCGCTGTCTGCGTGAAGACGGTCCAATCGATGCCGTTGCCCAGAATCTGCCGAATTGCGGCCTCCTCCTTGCGGGTTGCAAGGGGGCGGGCACAAGTCAACAGGAGCGAAAATTCGGGTGTCATGGGCTATATCGTATAGTATAGTTCGCTTTGCGACGTCTGTCGCCATCGAGCGGGGCCGCATCAATTCCCTCAAGCCGGTGTACTGCACAAGTCCGCGCCTTTTTGCATCTTTGATGAATAACCTTAACTGCAGTAAAAACGCCGTGAAAGAAATGGCGTGACGGCCTGGCGATTGACAAGCCGCTCGATTGAACGATGCTGAACTGGATCATGCAAACCGCCCTCCCGCCGATCACGCCGGAAAAGTTCACGTTCGATTTCATCCGCAGCTTGGTGGGTATCCAGGCGCACACGATATTGGACGTCGGCGCCCATCATGGCTGGCATAGTGTCGAGCTCTGTCGCTGCTTCCCCGAAGCCGTGATCCATGCCTTTGAGCCCGATCCTCGCGCCATTCTTAAATTCCGGGAGCGCGTTCGCGATCCCAGGGTCGTTCTTCATGAAATGGCCATTGCCGCCATGGACGGGACCGCGCCATTTCATGTCAGCAGCGGTTTACCCCCTGGCATCCCACCCGAGCGCCTGCCTGATTATCCGCAAGGCTGGGATCAGTCCGGCTCGCTTCTCCCGCCCAAAAACCATTTGACGCGAACGCCTTGGTGCCATTTCAACGACACCATCCATGTCACGACGAGATCGCTGGACAGCTGGGCCGGTGAACAGGGGGTTGGCGCTGTGGATTTCATCTGGGCCGACACACAGGGGGCGGAGGGCTCCCTAATCCAGGGTGGCCGCGAGCTTTTGGCACGCACCCGCTATTTGTATACCGAATATAGCAATGACGAGCTCTATGAGGGCGAGCCGGATTTGGCGACTCTGCTGGCCATGTTGCCCGGTTTTTCAGTTGTGAAGCGCTATCGTTTCGACGTGCTGCTTTGTAACGAGGCATTGGCCGGGGGAGCAGAGGAAGCAAGATGACAGGAAGTCGAGTTCGGGCGTTCATTCACAAAATTGTTCACGCGAAGGCCAAGCCTACCAAAGGCGCGCGCGCGGCGAATGAGATGAGCAACGCAGATCCACTTCAGGAAATACTCCACTGGAGTCGGATCGGTGCCCAAAGACAGATTGAGAGCCTCAAGATTCAATTCCTCAGCTATTGGGAGGAAGAGATGAAAAAGCCCAGAAATTCAGATCCAAAGCGCTTGTTGCGGCACGGCTTTAAGACCTATTCCCAAAATGATGAAGACGGCATCACCCAGGAGATATTTCGCCGAATTGGCAGCGGCGATCGCCGCTTTGTGGAATTTGGGGTCCAGACGGGCTTTGAATGCAATACGGCCAACTGCTGGTCGAGGGGTGGCGCGGCCTCTGGATGGAGGCGAATGCCCCGGCGGCAAGCAGAATTCGCGGTCATTTTGCGAATTTCCTTGAAAGCGGCAATCTCCAACTTATCGAAGAAACAGTCTCGGCGGAAAACATCAACGCTCTACTCAGCCAGGCCGGATTTGTCGGCAGCATCGACTTGCTTTCCATCGATATCGACTTCAACGATTATTGGGTTTGGAAGGCGATCGAAACGGCCAAGCCGCGTGTCGTTATTATCGAGTACAACGCATCCCTGAGGCCGCCTCTCTCACTTGTGGTTCCCTACGCGCCTGCACACGCCTGGAGCGGCGGAAATTACTTCGGCGCGAGTCTGGAGGCGCTTGTCCGGCTCGCACTTGTAAAAGGTTATCGCATTGTCGGGTGCAGTTTTGCCGGTGTGAATGCGTTTTTTGTGCGCGAGGATTTGTGCGGCGACCGATTTTTGGAGCCGGCGACGGCGGAAGAGCATTATGAGCCCCCGCGCTATTTCTCCAGCGTCATGCTCTCTGGGCATGCGGGACGGCCGGGCCGCTATCTGGAGGTTTGATCACAAGTCGCCTGCATCAGTGAACAAGCTGCGCAAAAAGACTGAGGGCAAGGCTACTTGCTCGTCGATCCAATAGTCAGGAAGCGTTATCGCTTCGCGTGCCGGGGGGAATATGTTGGGTGCGCCATTCCGGGGGCACGGTGAGAGAATTCCTGGATTATTTTGCGGCAACGGGGTTTGAACCATTTGTGATCGCCAACCGTTATGATGCGGGCTTCTTCGCAAGCAAGGCCCGGCAGGTCGATTTGCAACGCTTTTATGGGGCGCAAGTTTGGACAAATCGACCCGGTTTTTCGACGAACAGCCGCCCAAGACCGAATCCCAAATGATGTTCCTGCGGTCGCCGCCGGTCGCTAAAAGCGTTCCTATGGTCGCTATTCGGCAACCAGGTCAGCGCGAGCTGGGCGCAGCCGGCGATAAGTGGCTGTCGACGCAAGAGTAGGCAAAATGTGGGAGGGAAACCAATATCTTGGCGGCTGCTTTCGGCTTGGCAGCAACCACCGCCAGCGTTGCAGCTGACCTTCCAGCGCGCGCTTACACCAAGGCTCCAGTTGCTTACACTCCGGTTGACCAGTGGAGCGGCTTCTACATTGGCGCGATGGGCGGCTACGGCTGGCAGGCGAACTCCTCAGGCCTTGGCAACAGCTTCAGCGACATTAAGGGCGGCTTCGGCGGCGGCACCATCGGTTACAACTGGATGATCGCTCCGAACTGGCTATTCGGTCTCGAAGCCGAAGGCGCGGGCGCAGACATCAAGCAGACCCTTGGCGCGATAGCTGCTCTCGCTCCTGCTACGTCCTCCACTGCAAAGACCGAAGCCTTCGGCTCGGTC
>JANYAR010000151.1 GCA_025361185.1 Alphaproteobacteria bacterium
CGATAGTTCGTCCCCGCAGATTGAGCACTTTCCCGCGCGATAGTTCTCCTGGAATGCACGATGCTCCGCTTCGGCGGCCGCCCGTCCCCGCGCGTTTGCACGGACCCTCACGTCGTCCGGCTGCGATTCAAGGAACCGAACGTAATCGCGGGCGTCGTTTCTAACTTTCTCGCTCATGAGCTTTCATTGCCGGTGCGGGGCACAGTGGGGGCACAGATGCGCCAACACGTCGCAACCCGCAAGAGCTTGTGTGTCCCCAGCCGTGTCCCCGACCGAATTTCGCGCGCCTTCGCGCTTCGCGTTTTCCGCTAAGTGTTTGAGGGAATTGGTAGCACCGGACGGATTTGAACCGCCGACCAAGGGATTATGATTCCCCTGCTCTACCGCTGAGCTACGGTGCCAGACCGGACGGCCCCTGAATTCAAAGGGTGGGCCGCGGAGGCGGCGATGTAGGGTTCCCGGCCCGCACCTGTCAAGTTTGGCCCGGCGGCCGGCACCTTTGCGCGGCGATCTTTATGCGGAGGCGGCGGAAAAAACAGTGTGCGCCGTGCCCGGGGCAAGCACCTGTCCGGCAGGCGTGATCCATCCCCCGCCCAGCACGCGGCTGCCATGGAGGTCGTAAAACACACAGGCCTGGCCCGGCGCGATGGCCTCTTCAGGCATCGCCAGTTCCACCCGGGCCGCGCCGCTTGGCAGCGGCGTCACCATGGCCGCCACGGGCGGACGCATGGACCGCACCTTGACCCTGCATTCAAAGGGGGTCTCGAACGGGGCGCCCGGCGAGGCCAGCCAATTCACATCCTTGAGCAGCATGGTGGAGGAGCCCAGCGCCGAGCGCGGTCCCACGATCACTCTGGCGTTGACGGGATCGAGCTTGAGCACGAACAGCGGCTCGGCATTGCCGGAAAGATTGAGGCCCTTGCGCTGGCCCACGGTGAAATTGGTGATGCCGTCATGGCGGCCCAGTACCGTGCCCGACCGGTCCACGATATCGCCGGTGCGCGCCGCATCGGGCCGCAGCCGATTGACGATCGCGGTGTAACGCCCGTGCGGCACAAAGCAGATGTCCTGACTGTCGGGCTTGGCGGCGTTGACCAATCCCAGCTCGGCAGCAATGACGCGCACTTCGCTCTTTTCCATGTCGCCCAGGGGAAAGCGCAGATAGTCCAGTTGCGCCTGGGTCGTGGCGAACAGAAAATAGCTTTGGTCGCGCGTGCTGTCGAAAGCCGCATGAAGCTGTGCGCCCCCGGCGCCCTCCACACGGCGGACATAATGGCCGGTCGCCATCGCCGCGGCGCCCAGTTCACGGGCGGTATCCAGAAGGTCGGCGAACTTCACCCGCTCGTTGCAACGCACGCAGGGGATCGGTGTCTCGCCTTTGGCATAGCTGTCGGCAAATTCCGCGATCACATTCTTGCGGAAGCGGCTTTCGTAATCGAGAACATAATGCGCGATGCCAAGATGCTGGGCCACGCGCTTGGCGTCATAGATATCGGCGCCGGCGCAACAGGCGCCCTTGCGCGCCGGCGTCTTGTCTTCGGGATAGAGCTGCAGCGTGATGCCGACCACGTCATAACCCTGGCGCTTGAGCAGCGCGGCGGTGACGGAGGAATCCACGCCGCCGGACATGGCCACGACAATGCGACTTCCGGGCTGAAGGACCTGGCTCATGGGGCGGTCCTATAAGCGCGAGGACCCAGAACTGCAAGAAATACTGGGCTACCCGGCTTTACCGGCCGCTCCCGGCCCCTCGCTCAAGCTCGGGGCGTTCGTCGCTCGAAACGGTCCACTGGACCGTTTCGTTTGCTGCGCAAACCGCTCCTTACTGGCCGGAAACCGGCAGATAATTCAGGAGCGAAAGCTTGTGGAGCTGGGCGGTGACCTGCAGCGCCGCCTGCAGCTGGGTCTGGTCCAGCGAAAGCTGGGTGGCGGCTTCGGCCATATTGGTGTCCTGAATATCGGACGTGAAACGCTTGAAAAGCGTGGTCATGGACGCTTGTTGGGTCTGGGCATCGGTCAAGCGGTTGGAAACATAGCCATTGGCCGCTGCGGTGGCATTCAAGTTGGTGCTGACCGTCGTGACCTGGGAAATGGCGTTGGTCAAAAACGTGTTCTGGGCTGCGCTGAGGGAGTTGGCGGCATTGAAATTGCCGCTGGGGCCGGCGTCGAACTTGGCGATATCCTGGAGGGCCTGCATCAGTCCGGTCGCAACGCCAGAGGCGGTCAGGCTATAGTCGACGTTGACGCCGTCCGCCACCTGCACCGATTTTGTCAGATTGCCGTTGGCGAACGCCCCCGATGCCGAGGCCAGCGGCACCATTCCCGCGAGCGTGCCCACCGTCACCGGCGCAACGTCGGTCTTGCCGCCGGCGTAGATGTAATCGCCATTGGCGTCCTTGGAATTGAGAATGGCGGCGGCCTGGTCGAAGATGCTCTGCGCCTGTGTCATCAGGGTCGTGGCGTCATTATTGGAAACCGCATCGCTGACGGCTTTCTTGAGGGACGCCGACAGGCTGGACAGGCTGGTGAGCTGGGTGTCCTGCAGGTCTGTTTGAGTCACGGCGAACTTTGTGGCGTTGGTATAGGCGTCGTTGCGCGCGCTGGCGGAGATGGTCGCCGTCAGGATCTGAGCCTTGTCGCCGAAGCCCGCATAGGTGTTGGACTTCTTGCCGGACGCGATCTGCTCCTGAAGCGTGTCGATGGCAGAGCCGGCATCTTGCAGCCGACTGAGAAAAAAGGACGTCTGGGCGGAGGTTGCGACGCGATCGATGCTCATGATTGCTCGTCCTTACTGGATCTGCAGCAGAGTCTGATACAGCTGGTCTACCACGGTCAAAATCCGGGCGCCCGCTGCATAGGCCTGCTGATAGGAAGTCAATGCCGTCAACTCCTCGTCCAGATTGACGCCGGAATTGGACGAGACGCGCGCATTGGCCTCTGTCAACCGGTCGTCCTGAGTGCCCTGACTGGCGGTGACGGCATTCGATTGGGTGGAAAGATTTTGATAGAACGTCGCCGCATAGTCCGACAGCGATGAAACCTGGGCGGCAATCCCGCCGGCGGCATGAAAATTCTGCGGTTTGTTTATGAGGTTCTGCAGCGCGATGGCACCCGCATTGTCGCCTGCCGACACAATCGTATTGCCGGCCACGCTGGCTGGCGTGATGGCGGGGCTGGCGAAACCGAGGCGGGCGGGATTGGCGCTGACGGCCGAGGTCAAATCGAACCCGGCGGCCATTTGCCCCTGCGTATTGGCCCCCAGCCCGAAGAGCTGGGTGAAATTTACGCCCGTGGTACCGCGCTGCGTAGAGTCGTTGGTCACGTTCAGGACATAGCCGGGATAAAGCGCGCTGGTGGCGGTGGAGATCGAACCATCCGGGTTCAAGCTGAAGGTTGCGGCCCCGCCCAGCGCGGCGTTCAGCGCCGTAATCACATTGCCGACGGTCTGACCGGCCGCGGCGGTGATGCTGACATTCTTGACAATATCTCCGCCCGGACCCTTTAGCGACAAAGCGATCACGCCGCCCGCCGTAAGGCCGCTGGAATCGCCTGCCGTCAGGCCGGTGGCGGTAATGGAGGAATTCTGCGCCTTGAAGACGTCATTCAGGCCGAAAAACTGCGAAAAACCGGTGGTGCCACGCAAGGACGGCGTCGTGGCATCATCCTGCACCAGTATGCCATTGGTGCCGGTCGCGGAAACCGAAAGCTGGCCATTGGCAAAGGATGCCGAACCGTTGGCGCCCAGCGCCGTGTTCAGTGCGGTGGCAAAGCTGCCGACCGTGGCGCCGATGGCGGCGGAAGGACCGCCATCGACCGACAGCGTGCCGGCGCCGAAATCCACATCGATGCGCGATACCAGATTGCCGCTGGCGTTTGCGACGGCGATGGTGGTCTTGCCGGTGAAATTCAGGCCGTCGGTCGAGATCAGACCGGTATCGCGACCCGTCAAGGACGTGGGCGGCGGATAGGCGGCATTGGCGTTGGCCTGGCCGTTGAAAGCAAGCGCGGTCTGCTGCGCCAGATTGCCCAGGGTCAGCGACAGCCCGCCCAAGACCTGGTCGCGCATGTCGATCAAGCCCTTGAGCGAACCGCCAGAAAGATGCGGGTCCAGCGGCGTGGCCGTGCCGATCGGCTGGCCATTGGAAGGATTCACATCCTGGATGGTGACATTGCCAAAGGTGCCAAGCTGGGCGCCGCCGGAATAGCTCAATGTGGCATAGGTGTTGGACACCAGATTGATACCGTCGGTGGTGGAAACATTAAGACTGCCATCGGGGTTGGTGCTGGTCTTGATTCCGATCACCTGGGCCAAATTGTTCAGCGCCACATCGCGCTGATCCAGCAGGGCCGAGGATTGATCGCCGGTCGCCGTGGTGTTCTTGATCTGGGTATTCAGGTCGAAAATTTGCTTGATCAGCGTATTGGTCGAACTGATCGAACTGACCGTCTGCTGGTCGATCTGATTGCGCAACGCCGATATCGTGCCAAAGACGTTGGAGAAGTCGGAAGCCAGGCTGCTCAGGGCGTTCATCACACCGGTGCGGCCGGCACTTGATGTCGGCGCCTGCGACGCGGTGGCGAAGGCCGACGCCAGATTGGTCAAACCGGTCGCGAGCGATTGATTGTCTCCCGGTCCGCCCAATACGCTGTTCAGCTGGGAGAAAAACCCCGCCATGGTGTCATATCGCGCGGCCCCGCCGCCCGCCGACAATTGCTCCTGGGCGAGAAACTGGTCGGTAACGCGCTGGATGGAGGCGATGTCCACGCCCATCAGCTGACCGGCTGCGCTCAACGTCTTTAGGTTTACAACACGGCGCGCATAACCCGGCGTGTTGAGGTTCGAAACATTGTTCGACACCACGCTGAGCGCGGCGCTGTTGGTCTTGAGCGCGGAGACGGCACTGGCTGCGATTCCGTTCAGGCTCACTGTTGCCTCACTGGGGCGATGTCCGAATACATTGTTCCGCGCAAACTGTCGCAATCCCCATGCCATCTTGCGGGTGGGGATTTTTCCAGGGTTTCGCTGATTTTTTTCGTACCCCGCCCCTGGCCATGAAGGCGGCAGAGTTTGCCGCACCGGCAGGTCCTGCCTGCCTTATTGTGCTGCCCGCCGGCAGATGCTTGCCAAAAAATCCAGCAAAATCGCACGGATGCATCTGGCCCGCACCTTGCGTCTGTCACTGCGAGCAAAATGTTTTGCGCATCATCAGCGGACGGATTTGCGTGCGAGCCTCGTCGACATCCCGGACTGTTTCTTATGCGAGCCCGCAGGCTTCGCAGGCCAAGTCAAATGCCAACCAGGCAGACGCTGCGTCGCCTTTCGGACAGTTGCTGGCAGCGACCGCACCCAAGCAAGCCACTTCCCAGAAAGACCAGAAAGATACGTCGGATTCCGGCGACAAACACGCCGACGACACATCCGCCAAGCAGGATGCCAAGCCGGATAATAATTCGGGCGCAACCCAGACCGCGGCTCAGAACTCGCCGTCTCCCCGTACCGCGACGAAAACTGGCAAAGCCGACAAAAGCGATGACAAGCCCGGCACAAAGGCCGAAAGCAATACGGCGGATGACAGCCAAAATGCGACAATAGACCAGCAGTTGGCGGGGTTGCAGGCCGTGTCGCCCGCTCCGTCACACCAGGCACCGGCTGCCACCACCGATAAAGGCGACGACGCCCTTGCAATAGACAAGATCGCGTCCGCGGCCCAGGCAGGCCAGGCAGAAAAGCCTTCGCCCGGCATCCCGGCCGACGCGGCCGTGCCGGAAGCGCCCAAACCATCCGATGCCGCCGCGGCACAGGCCGCCAGCGCCCAACAGGCGGATGACGGCCAGACCGGCGATCTCGAATTGCAAATAGCGGCGGCGGCCCGAGCCCCGGCGGCACAAGCCGTCAGCAAGCCTTCCCCATCCAGCGACGATACGGCTGAATCCAGTGCACCCGTGATCGCGAGCGGCCAAATTGCCGCCAACAGCGCCACCCAAGCCGGCACCGCCGCCAAGAATACGGCCAAGAATGCCAAAACTGGCAACCCGGGCCAAGCCGGAGCCGGCAAGGATTCCGATGCCAGGGTCGCTGCCGCCCAGACCAGTGTGGCCAAGAGCGACATTGCCCAAGGCGACATCAACAAGGACGACATCAACAAGGGTGACATCAACAAGGGTGGCACCGCCAGAATTCACGGCACCCAAAGTGGCAACGCCAATGACATCGCCAGGGACAAGGCCGACACCGGCAATAGCGCTGGCACGGCCGAGCTCAAGAACATTTCCGCTTCTGCGACCCTCGACACTCTGCAACCTCCCGCGCTCAAGTCCGCGCCGCCGCCGATGCAGGCCGCGAATGTCAATTTTGATATTTCGCCGCTGCAGCCCGGCCAGGTACCCCCGAGCACACAGCAGGATATCCAGGTATCGGCGAAGCCCGCGCCCAACCTGCCGGCCCTGGCGGTGGAAATTGCCGCCAGATCGCAGAGCGGTGCCAAGCAATTCGACATCCGCCTGGATCCGCCGGAACTGGGCCGGGTCGATGTACGCCTGTCCATCGACGCGACCGGCAAGGCCAGTGCCCATCTCTCCGCCGATCAACCGCACACACTGACCCTGTTGCAGAATGACGCCCCCGCCCTGACGCGCGCCTTGCGCGAGGCGGGCTTGGAGGTATCGCAGGACGGGCTGAATTTCTCCCTGCGTCAGCAGGCCGAAAACCATAACGGAAATGCCGGCGACAATGGCCGTCGCGGCAACTCGCGTGCCTTCTCGCTTACCGCAACAGCCGACATCGACGCCACTGCCACGTCCGCCGCCTATCGTGGCGTGGCGAACGGGCGGCTGGACATCAGAGTTTAAAGGACACCGTTCATGACCGTCACACCCGCCGCCGCCAGCGCCGCTTCGACCAGCAGCACCGATCCTTCGGCTTCGATGAAGCAGCTGTCGAGCAATTTCTCGACCTTTCTCACCCTGCTGACGACACAGCTGAAGAACCAGGACCCCACCGCCCCGATGGATTCCAACCAGTTCACCCAGCAGCTGGTGATGTACAGCCAGGTTGAGCAGCAGATCGATTCCAACACGAACCTCAAAACCCTGATTGCGCAGGGCACCAGCAACGCCTCCGCCGTGACCACCGGCTATCTGGGCAAGAAGGTTTCGATCACCAACGGCAATGCCTCGTTGACCGCTGGCGCCGCCAACTGGACCTACAATCTGGCGACCGCCACCGCCAATACGCAGCTCACCATCTCCGATGCCAATGGCAAGAACGTCTATTCCGGCACTGGCCTGATGACGTCCGGCAATCACGCCTTTGCCTGGGACGGCAAGGACAATAACGGCAACCAGCTGCCCGACGGCACCTACAAGTTGGCGGTCACAGCCACCGACTCAAACAACAATCCGATCACAAGCTCGGTCGCCAGCGCCGGTACGGTCACTCAGATCGACATGACCGGCAGCACGCCGAAACTGATCGTAGGAAACATGGAAATCAGCCTCAGCGATATCGCTGCGGTCGCCAATTGATTTGAACCTCGGGCGCCGAGAAACGGCCCCAAATCTGAAGCGGACAGGCTGAACGCCCCACTCCGCTCTGAAGGAAGCGTAAAATGAGCCTTTATTCAGCCTTGACCATCGGCGTGGCCGGTTTGGCCGCCAACAGCATGGCGCTGGGCGCCACTTCGTCCAACATCGCCAACGTCAATACCGTCGGTTACAAGAACCAGACGATCAACTTCCAGACCTTTTTGAACGTGCCTGGCATGGCCGGCAATGCGTCCGCCGGCGTCAGTGCCGTCATCGGTCAGGATGTCACGACCCAAGGTTTGCCGACTTCGACATCTTCGCCGACGGACCTGTCGATCTCCGGCAACGGCTTCTTTGTTGTCCGAACCAGTGCCGCCGCCACCGCGCAGCAGGAATATACCCGCGCCGGCAGCTTCACGCCCGACGAAAATGGCGATCTCAAGAATGCCGCGGGTCTTTATCTGTTGGGCTGGCAACTGGATTCGCAGGGCAATATCCCCACCAACACCACGACGCTGAGCCTGATCAATGTGTCGGCTTTGTCGGGCAAGGCACAGGCCACCGCCCGGCTGGGCATCCAGGCCAACCTGCAGTCCAGCTCGGCCGCGGTTCCGGGCTATGTCGTGGGCCAGATGACGGCGGGCACGGTGCCGCCGGCATTCCAGCGCACCATCAATATCTATGACAGCCAGGGCGGCAGCCAGCCGATCAGCTTTTCGTTCGTCAAGACCGGCGCCAATGCCTGGGCCTATGAAGCGGCCTATGCGGGCGCGGCGGGCAACCTGTCCAGCCCCAACCCGATCGGCACCGGCACGGTGACATTCAATTCCGACGGCACGATGAAGAATGTCAACGGCGCCGCGCCGGCATCGGGCAGCTTCAATCTCAGCATTCCGTGGGCGGCTTCCACGGGTTTGGCGGCACAGACCGTGGCCGTCAATCTGGGTGCGGTAGGCGGCACCTCGGGCCTCACCCAGTTCGACTCCGCTTCCACCTTGAACGGCACCTCGCCGGATGGCTCGCCCTTCGGCGCCATTACCGGCGTGACGGTCGCCAAGGACGGCACGGTGACGGCGCAATTCTCCAACGGCCTGTCGCAGGGCGTTTACAAGCTTCCGATTGCGACCTTTACCAATGCGGACGGATTGGGCCAGGTGAATGGCAACGCCTATATCGCCACCAAAGGTTCGGGCGCAGCCAACATCAATCAGGCCAATACCGGGGCTGCCGGCGGCATCGCCGCGCAGTCACTGGAAGCCTCGACCGTGGACCTGGCCACCGAGTTCACCAACCTGATCACCACGCAGCGGGCCTATTCCGCTTCGGCGCGCATCGTCACCACCGCAGACAAAATGTTGCAGGAACTGGAACAGTTGCCGTCAGGCTGATGGTAAATGGAAAAGCCCATGAAAATGGGCTTTTCCAGCATCATTACGGAACAATTGAGTGAAGCTCTTATGAGTTCGTTTACCACGGTTCTTGGCCCTTTTTAAACAGGGAGCAGCGTATTTTCGCCGTGGATAGTGTCGGGAGTTTTCAGATGGAAGAGCGCAAAGGACGTGTGAGCTACGTCATCGGGCCCGATGGGTCACCGCTGACGCTCGCCGATCTGCCGCCGCCTTCGACGCGCCGCTGGGTCATCCGCCGCAAGGCCGAAGTCGTTGCCGCGGTGCGCGGCGGCCTGCTCAGCCTGGACGACGCCTGCAAGCGTTATACGCTGACGGTCGAGGAATTTCTCGCTTGGCAGCATGCGATCGATCGTTTTGGCCTGGCTGGCCTGCGTGCGACCAGGGTGCAGCAGTACCGCAACTAATGGGCTTTATGCGATCGGGCTGACCAGCGGAAACGCTTTGTTAGGGAAGACGTAAACAACCGGTTAAACAAAATAACGCGCGCGCAGTGTCGCGCGCGTCTTTCCTTTAAGCCAAATTTTACCGTACAGGCGGCAATGTTTGCCTAGCAGAACGGACGAAGCGTTTTTCGTCCGTGTTCCGCGAGGAGGACATCTTGCCTGAATTTTTCAGAACGGTTGGCGCGGCACGGTTCGGCGTAATGGCCGGCGTGGCTGCCGTACTGACCGCCTTCTTCCTCTATATCGCGGGCGCCATCACCGAACCGCCGAAGACCGTCCTGTTTTCCGGCCTGGAATCGCGCGACGCCGCCGCCATAACCACCAAACTCGACAGCATGACCGTCAAATATGACGTCAAGGAGGGCGGCACGATCCTGGTCCCCGCCGACCAGGTGACCAAGCTGCGCATGGCATTGGCGCAGGACAATCTGCCGGCGGCAGGCGTCGGCTACGAGATATTCGACAAGTCCGATACGTTCGGCACCACTGCGTTTGTCCAGAACATCAATCACCTGCGCGCGCTGGAAGGCGAATTGTCGCGCTCGATGCAGACGATCGAAGGCATCCAGGCCGCGCGCGTGCATTTGGTAATTCCCGAACATCAGATTTTTTCGCGCGACGACCAGCAACCCAGCGCCTCGGTGGTGCTCAAAACCGCCGGGCGTCTTGATCGCGGCCAGGTGCGCGCCATCCAGCATCTGGTGGCTGCGGCGGTGTCCGGCCTATCCGCCGACCGGGTCGCCATCGTCGACGATCGCGGTACGCTGCTGGCCGGTGGCGACGACAAGTCCGGCCCGGATGCACTGGCCCGCAGCCAGGACGAAGACACCACCAATTACGAAAACTCCCTGCGCCAGCGCATTGAAGCCATCGTCACCTCGGTGGTGGGCACCGGCCATGTCCAAGTTCAAGTGGCGGCCGACATCAACTACAATCACACCCAGACCACCAGCGAGACTTTTGATCCCGACAGCAAGGTCGTGCGCTCGACCCAGACGGTGGAGCAGAATTCCGCCAACAGCTCGGGCAGCGGCGGCAGCGCAGTGTCGGTGGCCAGCGCGCTGCCTGGTGGGGCCGCAGCGGCGCCCGCCGGCAGCGATCAGTCCAAGGACACATCGGGCCGCACCGAGGAAACCACCAATTACGAGATTTCCAAGAAAGTCACGACCTCAACGGTCGACGGCGGTGACATCAAGAAAGTATCGGTCGCCGTAGTGGTGGACGGCAGCGGCGACACGGCCGCCGCCTACAAGCCGCGCAGCGCCGACGAGATGACCAAGATCAACGCCCTGGTAAAGTCGGCCATGGGCTTCGATGCGGCCCGCGGCGACCAGTTGCAGGTCACCAACATGCAGTTTGCCCGCATCGACGAAAGCGCGGGAACCCCGGCACCCAAGCCGTTGCTGGGCCTGGACAGCTCCTATTGGTTCAAGATCATCGAGGCCGCGATCCTGTGCGTCACGGCGTTGCTGATCGGCCTGTTTGTCGCCAAGCCTCTGATCAACCGCATGTTCGCGGCGCAGATGATGGCGAGCGCCGGCACGACGCGGCGGGTAAGTGGATCCGCGGTCGCCGGCACGCTGTCCGCGCCCTCCGGTTCCGACCAGCCCGGCGGCCACTCGGATGGCACCGCGGCGCTACCCCCGCCCTCGCCCAGCATCGATATCAGCCGCATCGACGGTCAAGTGCGGGACAATTCCATCAAGAAGGTCGGCGAAGTGGTTTCCGCGCATCCCGAAGAGGCGCTGGCGATCATCCGTACCTGGCTACACCAACCGGTCTAATTACCCGAGACAAAAATGTCCAAAGCCGTGAAAACCGCAGTCAAAGAAGATATCCGATCCCTGTCGGGTGCGGAGCGCGCCGCCATCATCATGCTGTCGCTGGGCGAAGAGCATTCCGAACAGATCTGGAAGATGATGGATGAGGACGAGATCAAGGAAGTCTCGCAGGTCATGTCCAACCTGGGCTCGGTTTCCTCCACGCTGATCGAAAAGCTGCTGGTGGATTTTGTTTCCCAGATGTCGGGAACCGGCTCGCTGATGGGATCCTATGAATCCACCGAGCGTCTGCTGGCCAGCATCCTCAACCCCGACAAGGTGGGGACGATCATGGAGGAAATCCGCGGTCCCGCCGGCCGCACCATGTGGGACAAGCTGGCGAATGTGAATGAAACGGTGCTGGCCAACTATCTCAAGAACGAATATCCCCAAACCGTCTCGGTCGTTCTCAGCAAGATCAAGCCCGAGCATGCCGCGCGCGTCCTTGGCGCCTTGCCCGAAGAGTTTGCCCTGGAAGTCGTGCAGCGGATGCTGCGCATGGAAAGCGTACAGAAGGACATTCTGGACAAGGTCGAGCAGACCCTGCGCGTGGAATTCATGTCCAACCTGGCGCGTACCGCCAAGCGTGACGCCCACGAACAGATGGCGGAAATTTTCAACAATTTCGACCGCCAGACCGAAAGCCGCTTCATTACCGCCCTGGAAGAGCGTTCGCGCGACAGCGCCGAACGGATCAAGGCGCTGATGTTCACCTTCGAGGATCTTGCCAAGCTCGATCCGGGCTCGATTCAGACCCTGCTGCGCAACGTCGAGAAGGACAAGCTGGGACTGGCACTCAAGGGCGCGACCGACGGCCTGCGCGACGTCTTCTTCTCCAACATGAGCGAGCGCGCCGGCAAGATCCTGCGCGAAGACATGGAAGCCATGGGTCCGGTGCGGCTCAAGGACGTGGATGAAGCCCAGATGCGCATGGTCAACATCGCCAAGGATCTGGCCAACAAGGGCGAGATCATGATTGCCGGCGGCAGCGCCGAAGACGAGCTGGTGTACTGATGTCCACCACCAAGAACACCGCGTCCAAATTCACCTTCGATACCGACTTTTTGGGCGCCGAAAACCGCCCTGCCCCTGCCGCCCGCGCGCGCCAGAAACAGACCCTGACCGCTGAAGAGCTGGAGAATCTTCTGGCTGCCGCCCGCCGCGAAGGCGAGAAGAATGCCCAGGCCGCTTTGGACCGTACCATTGCGGCCCTGACCATCTCCCTGCGCGCGGCGTTGGACACCAGTCACGCTGAAATGGAAGCGTTGCGCAACGATGCCGCCTGTCTGGCCCTGGCGATGGCCAAGAAGATCGCACCTGCCGCCCTGGCCGCCCTGCCTGCCGGCGATGTCGAGGCGGCCTTGCGCCAAGCCATGCACCAGGCCATCGCAGAGCCGCGTATCACCCTGCGGGCCGCCCCTGAAGTGATACAGGCGCTGGAACCAAGCCTTGCCGGTATCGCGCATGAAGAAGGCTATGACGGGCGCGTGCAAGTCGCCGCCGACTCGGCCATGACCGGCGCGGACTGCCGCATCGAATGGCGTGGCGGCGGCGCCGAGCGCAGCGAAAGCATCATTGAAAATGCGCTTACCGCCCTCATCGCTCAACATTTTTCGCATCAAGTGAAAGGATAATCTGATGGCGACCGACAATGTCGATCTGCCCGATCTCAGCCAGGAGGGCGCCCCCAACGCCGCCGCCCTGCTCAATACCGCTGGCCCCGCGGACGGGACGCCGAGGCATTCGGCGGCCGATCTGGAGGCGGTGTTCGATGTGCCAGTCACGGTCAGTGCCGTGCTGGGCAAAAGCGGGATGGAAGTCAGCCAGCTTCTGAAGCTTGGGCGCGGCACCATCGTGGAACTGGACCGCAAGGTCGGCGAGGCCATCGACATCTATGTCAACGACCGTCTGGTCGCGCGCGGCGAAGTCGTGCTGGTGGAAGACCGGCTCGGCATCACCATGACGGAAATCATCAAGGCCGGGTCCGGCTCTTAAAGGACTGAAGGGAAGCTATCATGCGTCTACTTATTGTCGGCGGACTGCAGGGCCAGATCGGCCTGGCCACCAAAATCGCAATGGACAAGGGTGCCAAAGTCACCCATGCCGTGGATATTGAACAGGCTCTCGTCAGTCTGCGCAGCGGCGTCGGAGCCGATCTGGTGTTCTGCGATGTCGGCCTGGAGATCGGCGCTCTGGTGCGCGGGCTCGCGGCCGAGCGCATCTGCACCCCGGTCGTCGCTTGCGGCATCGGCACAGACACCCGCCGCGCGGTGGATGCCATCCGCGCCGGCGCCAAGGAATATCTGCCCCTGCCCGCCGACCCTGAATTGATCGCGGCCGTCCTGGCGGCGGTGGCCGACGAATCCCACCAGATGATCTATGAAGACGAGGCCATGGGCGCGGTGCTCAGCCTGGCCGACCAGATCGCGGGCAGCGAAGCCTCCATCCTGATCACCGGCGAGAGCGGTACGGGTAAGGAAGTGCTGGCCCGATATGTTCACCGCAAATCGGCGCGCAGCGACAAGCCCTTCATTTCCGTGAACTGCGCCGCCATTCCGGAAAACCTGCTGGAATCCGAACTGTTCGGCCATGAAAAAGGCGCCTTCACCGGCGCCATCGCGCGGCGCATCGGCAAGTTCGAGGAGGCCAATGGCGGCACCCTGCTGCTGGACGAAATCAGCGAGATGGACGCCCGCCTGCAGGCCAAGCTGCTGCGCGCGATCCAGGAACGCGAGATCGACCGCGTCGGCGGCACCAAGCCGGTCAAGGTGGACATCCGCATCATCGCCACCTCCAACCGTGACCTGGCCGAAGCGGTCAAGCACGGCACTTTCCGCGAAGACCTTTTGTACCGCCTGAACGTGGTCAACCTGCGCATTCCGGCGCTGCGCGAGCGGCCCAAGGACATTCGCGCCCTGGCGCATCATTTCGCGCGCAAATATGCCGAAGCCAATGGCGTGCCCTATCGGCAAATCTCCTCCCAGACCGAGCGCCTGCTGCTCTCCTACAGCTGGAAGGGCAACGTCCGCGAACTGGAAAATACCATTCATCGCGCCGTGTTGCTGGCACAGGGCACCGAGATCGGGCCCGAGGCCATCCGCCTGCCCGACGGCACGCATGTGGGCAACGCCCAGGCCGGCAGCTCATTCGCGCCATCCTCTCAAGATCCCAGCGTGCAGAGCGCGGTCGTATCGGCCGCCGCCGTCACACGCGGCCTGGTGGGCCGCACCGTCAGCGACGTCGAGCGCGACCTGATCCTGGATACGCTGGACCATTGCTTGGGCAACCGTACCCATGCCGCCAATATCCTGGGTATTTCGATCCGCACCCTGCGCAACAAGCTGCGCGAATATTCCGACGCCGGGCTGAGCATTCCCCTCCATGGCGAACAGCGCCCATTTGAACAGAAGACGGCCGAACAGAAGCTGGCGGCGGGGTGAGGAACGGTCCGCCGGAGGCGGACGGAACGATCCAGTGTATCGTTCCGAGTGACGAACGCCGCGAGCTTAGGCGAGCGGCAGGCAAGACGCGAAAGAAGCATGAGATAGATGTCTGACATCACCACCACCTCCACGGGCTTTGATTTCTCGCCCGCCAGGATCGGCGACTATATCCGCAAGTCCGATCTGGGCCTGGCGATCGGCATCATGGCCATTTTGGTGGTGCTGATCCTGCCGCTGCCGACTTGGCTGCTGGACGTGAGCCTTGCCTTTTCGCTGAGCTTCTCGATCCTGATCCTGATGACCGCGGTGTTCATCCGCAAGCCGCTGGAATTTTCGTCCTTTCCCACGATTTTGCTGATCACCACCATGATGCGGCTGGCGCTGAACCTCGCCTCCACCCGCCTCATTCTGGGCCATGGCAATGAAGGCACCGCCGCATCCGGCTATGTCATCCAGGCCTTCGGCAAGCTGATCATGCAGGGCAATTTCGTCATCGGCCTGATCGTTTTCGCCATCCTGGTCATCGTCAATTTCGTGGTCATCACCAAGGGTTCGGGCCGCATCGCCGAAGTGGCGGCGCGTTTCAGCCTGGACGCCATGCCCGGCAAGCAGATGGCGATTGACGCCGATTTGTCCGCCGGTCTGATCGACGAAAAGGACGCCAAACTTCGGCGCAAGACGATCGAGGCGGAGTCCAATTTCTTCGGCGCCATGGACGGCGCCAGCAAATTCGTGCGCGGCGATGCCATCGCGGGCCTGTTGATCGTGGGCATCAACATCGTGGGCGGCATCATTATCGGCGTGGCCCAAAAGGGTATGAGCTTCGTCGATGCCTCGCAGACCTTTACCCTGCTGACGGTGGGTGACGGCCTGGTATCGCAGATGCCGGCGCTGATCGTCTCGACTGCCGCGGGTCTAATGGTGTCCAAGGCCGGCGTGGAAGGCGCGACCGACAAGGCGCTGATAACCCAGCTGTCCTTCTATCCCCAGGCGCTGGGCATGGCCGCCGCCGTGATGGGCATCGTCGCGATATTGCCCGGCATGCCGACTTTCGCGTTCGGCGGCCTGTCTTTGGGCACCGGATCGCTGGCTTACTATGCCTTCAAGCGCAAGGACGCGCGTGCTGCGCTGGTTGCCGCCGATGTGGCCAAGGCCGAAGGCCCGCCGAAGGAAGAGCCGATTTCCACGGCCCTGGCGCTGGACCTTCTGCGCATCGAACTGGGTTATGGCCTGCTGCCGCTGATCAACGACGTGCAAGGTCATCGCATCACCGACCAGATCAAGGCGCTGCGCCGCCAGCTGGCGCAGGAGATGGGCTTCGTCATGCCGGCCGTGCGGATTCTCGACAACATGCAGCTGGGCGCCAACGAATACAAAATCCGCATCAAGGAATACGATTCCGGCAAGGGCGAGCTTTTCCCGGGCAGCTTCCTCATCATGGATCCCAAGGGATTGCCGATCGACCTGCCTGGAACGGCCACGACCGAACCCGCCTTCGGGCTGCCCGCCACCTGGGTCTCCGGCAGCCTGAAGGAGGAAGCCTCCTTCCGCGGCTTCACCGTGGTGGACCCGAGCACGGTGCTGACCACGCATCTGACCGAAGTGCTCAAGAATCACATGGCGGAGCTTTTGTCCTATGCCGAGACCAAGAAGCTGCTGGACGATCTGCCGCCGGAAAACAAGAAGCTGGTGGAAGAACTGATCCCCTCGCAGATATCGGTCACCGGCACCCAGCGCGTGCTTCAGACCTTGCAGTCGGAGCGCGTCTCCATCCGCGATCTGCCCGCCATTCTGGAAGGGATCGCCGAAGCGGTCGGCCACACCAAGAACGCGCTCTATATCACCGAGCATGTGCGTGCGCGCCTGGCCCGCCAGCTGTGCCACGCCAATCTTTCGCCCGGGGGCTATCTGCCGCTGGTCGCGCTGTCGCCCAACTGGGAACAGGCCTTCGCTGAATCCATCGTGGGCACCGGCGAGGAGCGCCAACTGGCGATGGCGCCGTCGCAACTACAGCAGTTCATCCAGCAGGTCCGCGAGGCCTTTGACGAGGCCGGCGGCAAGAATGAAGTGCCAATCCTTTTGACCAGCCCGCAGATCCGTCCCTTTGTGCGCTCGATCATCGAGCGCTTCCGGCCCCAGACCGTGGTGATGAGCCAGAACGAAATTCATGCCTCGGTACGGCTGCGCACCCTGGGCCAGGTCTAAGGCGGGCATGATCATGGCCAAGCCCCTCTGCAGCGACAGGCAAGGCGATAATCTGATCGCCTTTCCGCGGGCTGACTTGCGCGCGTCGCTGGGCGCGGCCATGAAACATCACCGCCTGCCCGAAAATCTGGGCCAAGCCTTGGTGCGTGAGGCCGCCAATTTTCCCGAAGTCAGCGCCGACGCCGCGCTTGCCTTTGCCTTGTCTCAGCGCCTGGTTCCAGCCCCTATCGATTTTGAAAAAGCGCGCGGCATCCTTCTGGTCGGGCCGTCGGGGGCCGGCAAGAGTGCCGTCGCGGCCAAGATTTTGCACGTCGCCGCCCTGATCGGCCGCAAGACGGAATTCGCCCGTGCCGATGGCGGGCTGGCGCTGTTCCGCACCGGCACCAACCCACCGGCAATATTGACGGTGATGGAAGCCGACGGTTTCAATCCGCTCAATGCCCGCGCCGCCAGCGCCTTCAGCGCGCTCGGCGACATCGATGGCGTTGAGACCATCGGTATCGTATCTGCGCTCCTGGATGCCGAGGATGTCAGCGACATCGTTTCAGCCTTCCGCTTCCGCCGCGTCATCATTACCAACATGGATCGCACCCGCCGCCTTGGCGCGGCACTGGCGGCCTGCATGTCGGGCGCACGCCTGGCCCATGTCACCTATGGGCCGCGGCCCGAGGATGCGCTGGAGATGCTGGAACCCGGCGCCCTGGCAGCCCAGATGCTGGACATCGCTCAACACTAAAAACGCGAGGGATTTTGGTTCCTGAGCAGGGTTGCTAGCGGCAGCGTAGCAACGAGCGATGTGGACCTTGAGTCCATGAGCGACGAACTCGGGGATCAAAAGACTAGCGCTTCTTGCCGCCGCCGCCGTTTTTTCCCCGACTATCGACCGCAAACGGTCCCGGCCCCAGTCCCACCATCAGCAACAGCCCGCCGCTGATCGCAAAATCGCGCACGAACATGCCGAACTGGTCGGCACGCTCATGACCGTCCGGAAAGTGCCAGAAGTCATGCATGGTCACCGCCGCGATCATGGTCAGGCCAAACAGCATCAGCGCGGCATGGCGGGTGTGATAGCCGAACAGAAGCGAGATGCTGCCCATGGCGATCAGCAGCAGCACCACCAGCAGAACCAGCGGCGGGATCGGCACATGCTTGGCCGCCATGTCAGTGGCGATGCTGTGCCAGTTGCCCAATATGTCCATGGCGCTTTTCAGGAAAAACAGGACAAAGGCACACCGCCCGAAGAAGGGCGAAATAGTTTCCGAAAATGACATGACGCGTCAGCCCCCAGGCCACACCGGTCCGGCGCGGCAAAGGCGCCGCGCAGCCGGCAAAACGACTCACTACCCGGGATCATAGGCCAGCCACCCCGCCGTTCAACTGGAGGCGGGCGGCCCGGCGGCGATAACCGTTCTAGGCGCTTCTGAGGGTGTGCTTTCGCAGATGCCGGACCAGCGCGATTTCGTCGAGGCGAGACTGGGCACGGCGGGCCTGCATTTCGTTCAGGCGCCGGGACTGCTGCTCGGTGGCGATTTCCAGCGACTTGAGCTCCTGAAAGGCGCTTGAAAGATCGGCTTGTGCGGCCGCATATTCGCGCTCGATTTCCTTCAGCGTGGTGCGCAGGTTTTCGCGCCGCGTCTCGATGGAGCGCAGGAAGGACGGAAAGGCCAGGCGGCCGATGTCGGAGTCGCCGGCGCGCTGCTTTTCGCGCGCGACATTGTCATCCAGGTCGGTCAGTTTGCGTTCCAGGTCGGCCTTCATGGCATCAATCGAGGCCATTCGGCGCTTCATTTCATCGACGCGGAAGCGCTTGAGGCGCAGCAGCGTATCGGTCCGGGTCATCGCGCACTCCTTTCTGCGCTATCCATGATGGCGGACAACGCGGCATAGCATTCGCTCAACACCGTCCGCTCGGTCTTGGACTGGGCCAAGAAAGCCTCAAGGGCAGGGTAGAGCCTCACAGCCTCGTCCACTTCAGGATTCGTGCCAGCCTTGTAGGCGCCCAGCCGGATCAGCTCCGCCATGTCTTCGTAAACCGTCAGGGGCTGGCGAGCCCGCAAAACCAGCTTTTGTTCCGCGTCCGTGTTGCAGGCCGGCATGGCGCGGCTGACGCTCTTAAGGATGTTGATGGCCGGAAAGCGCCCCCGTTCCGCAATGGCACGTTCCAAAACGATATGACCGTCCAGAATACCGCGCACCGCGTCGGCCACCGGCTCGTTATGATCGTCACCTTCCACCAGCACGGTAAACAGACCGGTGATGGTGCCGCTGCCATGGGGGCCGGGGCCCGCACGTTCCAGCAGCCGCGGCAGTTCGGCAAAAACGGTGGGCGTATATCCCTTGGAAGCAGGCGGCTCACCGGCGCTAAGCCCGATTTCGCGCTGGGCCATGGCGAAGCGGGTGACCGAATCCATCAGCAGCAGGACATTGAGCCCGCAGTCACGCAATTGTTCGGCCACGGTCATGGCGACATAGGCGGCCTGGCGCCGCACCAGCGGCGCTTCATCGCTGGTCGCGGCAATCACCACCGAACGCGCCAGGCCTTCTTCGCCCAGATCGTCCTCGATGAATTCCTGAACCTCGCGGCCGCGTTCGCCGATCAAGCCGATCACAATGGCATCGGCATCGGAATTGCGGGCCAGCATGGACAGCAGAATGGATTTGCCCACGCCGGAACCTGAGAAAATGCCCATGCGCTGACCGGCGCAGCAGGTGGTGAAAACATTCATGGCGCGAATGCCGAGATCCAGCTTTTTGCCCATGCGGCCGCGGCGGGTCGCCGGTGGCGGCGCGGCCTTGATGGCATAGGCCTTGGTGCCCAGCGGCAGTGCGCCCTTGCCATCCAGGGGCTGGGCGAAGGCGTCTATCACCCGGCCAAGCCAGGCTTTGGAAGGATAGATGCAAGCAGGGCGATCTTCGAAATCAGCCCGCGCGCCCAAGGTGATTCCATCCAGCGATCCCAGGGGCATGACCAAAGCCCGGCCATCGCGGAATCCAACCACCTCGCAAGAAATAATCTTGTCATTTCCGATACTTATGTGGCATTGCCCGCCCAGGCTGACAGCCCCCTGGGCGCCTGTAACTTCCACCGCCAGCCCCTCCAGACGGGCGACCCGGCCAAAGCGAGTCAGGGTGGGAACGGCCTCGATGTCAGTCAGTAACGCGCGCATGCCGCTCTCGTTTTTGGCGCTTTGGCGCCCAAAATCCATGGATCGGAGATTTTTATCCCTCCGATATGCCCCATCTTGGCCCCAATAATTTAAGCGGCGGTAAACTTAACAAATTGAATCAAGCCCCTTAGACGTCCCCCAAGTCCTTGCCCCGCCTTAAGCCGGGGTGAGGAAGGGCTGAAGCTTGCCAGCAATGTGAAAGCTGCTGTTAACTATTTAAGCTTAACGTCCTGAAACCGATTAACCGTGCCAAGTACCATTGTGGGGCACGCCAGAACGTTAAGAGAGGGGCCTGATATGCGCGTACTCCTGATCGAAGACGACAGCGCCATGGCGCGCAGCATTGAACTGATGCTGCGCAGCGAGGGCCTTAACGTCTACACCACCGATCTTGGTGAAGAAGGGATCGATCTCGGCAAGCTTTACGATTACGACATCATCGTTTTGGACCTGCAGCTGCCCGATATGAGCGGCTTCGAGGTTCTCAAGGCCCTGCGCGTCGCCAAGGTGCAGACGCCGGTGCTGATCCTGTCCGGCAATGCCATTGTCGAGGCCAAGGTTAAGGCTTTGGGCTTCGGCGCCGACGACTACATGACCAAGCCCTTCCACAAGGATGAGCTGGTCGCCCGTATTCAGGCGGTGGTGCGCCGCTCCAAGGGCCACAGCCAGTCGGTCATCACCACCGGCAAGCTGACCGTCAATCTGGACGCCAAGACCGTGGAAGTGGATGGCGCCCGCGTGCATCTGACCGGCAAGGAATATCAGATGCTGGAGCTGCTCAGCTTGCGCAAGGGCACAACCCTGACCAAGGAAATGTTCCTCAACCATCTTTATGGCGGCATGGACGAACCGGAATTGAAGATCATCGACGTCTTCATCTGCAAGCTGCGCAAGAAGCTGGCGGCGGCGACCGAAGGCGCCAATTACATCGAAACCGTGTGGGGCCGTGGCTATGTGCTGCGCGATCCCAACAACGAAGAAATTGTCCAGGTCGCGTAAGCGCCGGACAGATAGACAGAAAAAAGGGCGCTCCGTTGTGGCGCCCTTTTTTAATGGTCGCGCCGCGAGGCCCTTCGGGTTCGCGGTCGCTCCGCTATTGCCCGGTGCAATCCAGCAACCTGCCGTCCAGAGACGACCCGATCAGCAGCCGCTTGTCGGCCGACAGGCCCACGCTGGCGCCGGCGAGCTCCGATCCGCTATTGCCATAGGCCTGCTCGGCCGCCTGCGGCACGCCATTCATCAGGCTGACGCGCAAGATCTGCGAGCTGGCCCGCCGGAGCGGATCGGCGGCCATGGCGCGCCAGTCCAGCAGACTGGCGTGACCCGCCACCCACAATTGGCCCTGTGCATCCAGGCTGAGCTTTTCCGGCCCCGCGGGAAGGACGAGTGTGCCTTCTTCCGTCAGCGCACCGGTGTAAGGCTCGCGCGTGAATGTGGTCAAAGAGCGGCTGAGCAATCCGCCGGCGATCAGATGGTCGCCCCTGGGCGAGAGCAGCAGGCTGCGTGTGCCATAGAGCCCGTCACCTACCGCGCTGAAGGATGTGCCGTTGAAATACAGCACATTGCCGCCCGGAATAATGCCATAGGTCTGAAGACTGTGGATCAGCACATTGCTTCCCGCCGTGCCATTGGCGACATAAAAAAGATTGGGCCCGGCCACGGCGACATCCTGCGGATTGATCAGCAGGCCGCCCTCGATCGTGCCCTGCGCCGCCAGCGCCGGCACGGCGCCCGCATGCACCACTTCAAAACTGTCGATGCTGAACCGGCCGGTGGACCGGCGATTGACGGCGTACAGAATCCAGTTGTCCGTACCGGGGGTGCGATAAAGACCGATGCCGCGCGGATGAAAATCCTTCGGCGCGCCCGCAAGCTTTACCGGCGTCCCACCTTCCAGCGCCATGGCGTAAATACCGTCGGCATTGCCGGGGCCGCGGGCGCTGGCCACCGAAAGAAACACAGTGCCGGACGCCATCTCCATATCCTGCACGCCCGGCAAATTGCCCAGGACCTTGCAGCTACCCGAAAATCCCGGCGTTACGCCGGAAAACACGCCATTGACCCAGACGCCGCGCGCAAGCGCGCTGATCAGTGCCACGATCGCCAAAGCGGCGAGCGCACGGCCGGGCCTGCGCGGACGGCCCAATCTCATATCGTCTTGTCCGCGAACTGCAGTGAGGCCAGCCGCGCATAAAGCCCGCCGCCCGCCATCAGTTCGGCGTGATTGCCTTGCGCCACCACACGACCCTCGTCCATCACCACGATCCGCGCCAGGCGTTGAATGGTCGAGAATCGATGCGCGATCACCAGCGTGGTGCGGCCCACCATCAGGTTGGCCAGCGCCGTCTGCACCAGCCGTTCATTTTCCGCATCCAGCGCGCTAGTCGCCTCGTCCAGCAGCAGCAGCGGTGCGTCGCGCAATATGGCGCGGGCGATCGCCAGACGCTGGCGCTGGCCGCCCGACAGCTTGGTGCCGCGGTCGCCGACCATGGTGTCGAAGCCGTCCGGCAGCGCCTCGATGAAGTCGCGGCAATGCGCCATCTCGGCGGCGGCCAGCACCTCGGCCTCGGTCGCGTCGGGGCGGGCGTAGCGGATATTCTCCAGCACCGTGCGATGGAACAGCGAGATATCCTGCGGCACGATCGCCATGTCGCGGCGCAGGCTGGCCTGGGTGACCCGGCGGATGTCCTGTCCGTCAATCGTCACAGCGCCATCCTGCACGTCGTAGAAGCGTTGCAGCAGCGCCAGCACGGTGGACTTGCCGGCGCCGGAGCAGCCGATCAGCCCGACCCGCTGGCCCGATTCAATGGTGACGTTGAAACGATCCAGCACCGCATCGCGGCCCGGATAGGCGAAGCTGACATTGTTGAAGCTCACCTCGCCGGGGCCGTACCGCATGATGCCGGCAT
>JANYAR010000152.1 GCA_025361185.1 Alphaproteobacteria bacterium
CGATATGAAATGCTGTAAGGAGCCATCCCTCTTCATTGAGGATGACGTATGCGCCGATCCCGGCTGTGCATTCTCCGCCAACCGTTTTGCGCGACATGATGATCGGGCGCGTAAATTGCCGCGCGATAGCATTCGCTTCCCGAAACACGGCCCTGACCTCCCTGACGCACCGCCGCCGGGCGGGGGGTACCATCCGGGGTAGGGGGGAAACCGTAGCGAATCGGGGTTGGGATGGCGACTCAGGCAATGGGACTGTCGCACCCCTATCTGGCCCGGAATCCGCTCACAACCCCACTTGGTCTGAGGGGATAGGTACGCTGGAATCATGTGGACAAGGCCTAGGGGCCGCACCGCAACGCTTGTGCGCCTTAAAGACAGGGGTACTGTATCTAGTGACCGGGGGGTTGCTATAGCCCGCCCTGGCAGCCAGGAGCGATAGCCATGACACAGGCAAATTGGTCGGAAGACCGGGTTGAACAGCTCAAGACATTATGGACTGAGGGCCTTTCGGCCAGCCAGATCGCCCGTGCTCTGGGCGGGGTCACCCGCAACGCGGTGATCGGCAAGGTACACCGCCTGGGCCTAGCGGGTCGCGCCAGCCCCTCGCGCAGCGAACGTCCCCGCATGCCGATGACCCCCAAGGTGCCCAGCGTCCGCAGCCATGTGCCGGCGGCGCCCGTGGTGGAGGAGGATCCGCTACAGCTGGAAGACGGCAGCCACGCCACGGTGCTGACGATCAGCGACCGCATGTGCCGCTGGCCGATCGGCGATCCGGCGGCTTCCGAATTCCATTTCTGCGGCCACAGCCCCAAGGCGGGTTCGCCCTATTGCGAAGCCCATGCCCGCAAGGCCTATCAGCCGCAGCAAGCCCGCCGCGACGCCAAGGACAACAAGGGTCGAATGACGGGGTAAGACGCGGCGCGCGCCAGCGCGTGAGCAGGTCCTGTGGACCTGCGAAAGCGTCGAACGCCCTGAGCGTAAGTGAAGGGCCGGGAAGAGGTTGCCCCAAGCGACGGTACCTACTTGTGCCAGCGGCCGGATGGAGGCCCTCCCCCGTTGACGCCGCTCACCCCGCATGGCGGGATACCGCCCGCCATGAGCATCTATGACTTTTCCGCACCCCTGCTGAACGGCGAGACCGTGCCCCTGTCAAAATGGCGCGGGCGGGTGCTTTTGATCGTCAACACCGCCAGCCATTGCGGATTGACCCCGCAATATGCCGGCTTGCAACGCCTTTATCAGACGCTGGAACCTCACGGCCTGACCGTGTTGGGATTTCCCTGCAACCAGTTCCTGAACCAGGAACTGGGCAGCGAAAGCGAGATCACCCGTTTCTGCCGCGAGAATTTCGGCGTCACCTTCCCGATGTTTTCCCGGCTCAAGGTCAATGGCCGCAAGGCACATTCCTTGTTCCGCCACCTCAAGCGCGAAAAGCGCGGCTTCCTGGGCACCACTTTCATCACCTGGAATTTCACCAAATTCCTGGTGGATCGCGACGGCACCCCGATGGCGCGCTACGCACCGCGGGTGAGACCGGAAGAACTGGAAGCGCCGATAAGAAAGTTGCTCTGAGTTTTCGCCCTGCCGCTCGCTTAAGCTCGAGGCGTTCGCCTGCTCTCGCATGTCCACTGGACATGCTCGCGCGCTCTGCGCGCCGCAGGCTCACCCAAATTCCTGGTGGATCGCGACGGCAACCCGATGGCGCGCTACGCACCGCGGGTGAGACCGGAAGAACTGGAAGCGCCGATCCGGAAACTTCTGTAGCGCTTAAGCCGCCGTGATCGCGATGGCACTGGCATCCAGCGAATAGCCGGCCGAACGCACCGTGCGGATGGGATCGGCGGCGCCGTCGAGGTTCAGCGCCTTGCGCAGCCGCCCCACATGCACATCGACGGTGCGCGCCTCGACATAGACATCGCTGCCCCACACCGCATCGAGCAATTGCTGGCGGCTGAAAACCCGGCCGGGATGCTGGATCAAATGATCGAGCAGGCGGTATTCGGTGGGGCCCAGATGCACTTCCACGCCGGCGCGGCGCACGCGGTGGGCGGCGCGGTCCATTTCGATATCGCCCACCTGCACCACGTCTTCGGCCAGGCTGGGGCGGATGCGGCGCAGCACGGCGCGCAGGCGCGCCAGCAATTCGGTCATGGAGAAGGGCTTGGTGAGATAGTCGTCGGCGCCGGTATCCAACCCGCGGATGCGATCGGATTCCTCGCCGCGCGCCGTCAGCATGACGATGGGAACATTGCGGGTTTCCTGGCGGCCCCGCAGCCGGCGGCAGACCTCGATGCCCGACAACTGCGGCAGCATCCAGTCCAGCACGACCAGGTCGGGTTGCTCCTCGGCGGCGACCAGCAGCGCTTCCTCGCCATCGCGCGCTTCCAGAACCCGGTAGCCCTCGCGTTCCAGATTGTAGCGCAACAGCGTGACCAGCGCGCTTTCATCTTCGGCAACCAGTACGGTTGGTTTGCTCATGCGCGGGTCTCATAAGGAACGGAGGTTTCGCTGGTGGTGTCGGCTTTCGGCCGGCTGTTGGCCAGGTGATCGGCGCGCACCATGTGGTAGACGACCTCGGCGATGTTGGTGCAATGGTCGCCGCTGCGCTCGATATTCTTGGCGACGAACAGAAGATGGGTGCACAGGCCGATGGTGCGCGGGTCCTCCATCATGTAGGTGAGCAGCTCGCGAAACAGGCTGTTGTAGATCTCATCGATCTCGCCATCGCGGTTCCACACCGCTTCGGCTTCCTCGGCGTTGCGGCCGGTGAAGGAATCCAGCACCTGCTTGAGCTGGATCTGCGCCGCCTTGCCCATGCGCGCCAGGCTCTGGGTCAGCCGGATGGGTGGTTCGCGATTGAGCACCATGGCCCGCTTGGCGATGTTCTTGGCCAGATCGCCGATGCGCTCCAGCTCGGCCGCCGTCTTGATCGCCGCCAAGGTCTCGCGCAGGTCGACCGCCATGGGCTGGCGCAAGGCCAGCAGCTTCAAGGCGCGCTCCTCGATCTCCTGCTGGATTTCGTCGATGCGGGCATCGCCGGCCACGGCGCGCTCCGCCGCCATGCTGTCGCGGCGCGCGATGGCCTCGATCGCCGCGGCGAACTGCGCTTCCGCCAGGCCCCCCATCTGCGCCACCAGCGCCGACAAGGCTTCCAGCTGTTCCCCGAAGGATTTGACGGTATGCTCACTCATCACGGCTTTTCACCCGAGGTTTTGTGCGTCCCGCTTATGCGGTTCACCGCACTGCTATGCGACAGTTTTATAACATTTCCGTGACAGGCTCGGGAGAAGCCGGTTCTGCGGGCAATTCGGCAGGCGCGGCAGGAAGAAAGACCGTGAAAGTGCTGCCCTCCCCCTGCCTGCTTTCGATGCCCAGCCGGCCCTGATGGCGGTTGATAATGTGCTTAACAATGGCCAGGCCCAGGCCGGTGCCGCCCTTTTCCCGGCTGCGCTTCACATCCACCCGGTAGAATCGTTCGGTCAGGCGGGGGATGGCGCTAGGGGCAATGCCTTCGCCATCGTCGCGGACGGCCGCGAACACCTGCCCGTCCGACTGCCCGATCGTGACTTCGACCAGCCCCTGCTCGCGGCCATATTTGAGGGCGTTGTGAATCAGGTTCTGAAACAGCTGCACCAGCTCGTCCTGTTCGCCGATCACCATGTCGGCCACGCCGGGCGCCGCTTGCACCGTCATCGTGATGTGGTCCTGCGCCGCCAAGGGCTTGAGCGCGGCGATAGCCTGACGCACGACGCTTTCCAGATGGATGCGCCCCTCCGGCTTGACATGCTCGTTCATCTCGATCCGGCTGAGCGACAGCAGATCCTCGATCAGCCGACGCATGCGTTCGGCTTCGACGGCCATGATATCGAGAAACTGGGCCCGCGCCGCCTGGTCCTCCTTGGCGTGGCCGCGCAAGGTATCGATGAACCCCGACACCGCCGCCAGCGGCGTGCGCAGTTCATGGCTGGCATTGGCGATGAAGTCGGTGCGCAATTGTTCGCTGCGTCTCACCACCGTGAGATCGTGCAGCAACAGCGCGGTCACCGACGGCGAGCCGCTGATCCGCGCGGCATAGGCCTGATAGTGCCGCTCGATGGGAACCGGCAGGCTGAAGGGCACGTTGGTGGCCCGGCCCTGGCGGGCCGCGGCGATCGCTTCCAGCACGTCGGGATTGCGCAGCACCGAGGAGGCGCGCTTTCGGTCCAGCCCCGGTCCCAGCACATCGCGCATCGAGCGGTTGACGAACAGGACCTGCTCATTGTCATCCAGCAGCATCACCGGAATGGGCAGCTGGTCCATCAGCACCCGCGTCATGGGCGGCAGCAGCGGGTCGACGGCCTGCTCCTCGGGAGCCCGCAGGATCGGTTCCTGAAAGGTGACGAACTGGACGATCAGCAGGACCGCCAAGCCCAGGGCCACCAGACCCCAGAACAATCCAGGCCCGGCAAACAGCACCGCGGCGCCACCCGCGATCATGCCGATCACAAGCGGCCATGCCGCGACCCGCAAACGCGCAAGCGATTCCACCATGGCCCTATCTTAGTCTCGATTGCGACAGTTCGGTAACGCGGCTAACAGCTTATCGTGAAACATGTTTTGTCCGTGTACGGATCAGAACCGGGACGGCGCGGCGTCAAATAAGACACACGGGATGCACGGCACCGGGACCGGGTGGCAGGCTCGTCAGAAAGCATATTTGCTACTTTTGCGTGCATTATTCTGCAATACAACTCAATGACGGGCGTGAGCACAGCGGAGCGCCGCCCCATCGGCCCCTTCACTCGGGCGTGGCGCGGCCGCGCTTGATCTGGGCGCGATGCTTTTTGCCGTCCAGCCGCTTGCGCTTGCTTGCCTTGGGGATTTTTGTCGCCCGGCGCACCGGCTTGGGCGTCGCCGCCCGGCGCAGGATTTCCACCAGGCGCGCCCTCGCGTCGGCGCGATTGCGTTCCTGTTCGCGAAACCTTTGCGCGGTGATGATCAGCACCCCAGCCTGCGTCAGCCGGCCGCCGCGCATCAGGGCCTCGCGCGCCGTGTCGGTCAGGCTCACGGAGCTGCGCACATCAAAGCGCAACTGCACCGCGCTGGAAACCTTGTTGACGTTCTGCCCGCCCGGACCGGAGCTGCGGATGAAGCTTTCCTCGAGTTCGCCATCGGGGATGGTGATGGAATGGGTGACGAACAGGCTCATGCGCCGGGCACCTTATGCGCCTGCTTTCGGGCGGACCGATTTGGGGGCCTGTCAATCATGGCAGGGCTTAGTATAACCGGGACGATGGCCACGCACGCGGATTTTTCGCAACCCGGATTTTCGGATGAACGCCTGGCGCGCATTCCGCGCTTCCTTGAGGGCCAGGTCGAGGCAGGCCAGCTGCCCGGTGGGCTGACCCTGATCTGGCGGGGTGGCCGCATCGTCCATCGCAGCCAGGTGGGGATGATGGATGTGGCCCGTGCGGCGGCGATGCGCCAGGACGCCATCTTCCGCCTCTATTCCATGACCAAGCCGGTCACCGTGGTGGCCCTGTTGATGCTGATGGAGGAAGGGCGCATCGCGCTGGATGATCCCGTCACAAGCTACATTCCCGAATTCGCCGATCTCAAAGTCCGCGGCGGCCATGCGCCTGCGCGCGCCATGACGGTGCGCGATCTTTTGCGCCATACCGCCGGCTTCACCTATGGCTTCCACAACCGTACGGCGATCGATGCCGCCTACCGCGCCCAGCGCATCGCGGAAATGGATACTGAGGGCGGCCTGCCCACCATGATCGCCCAGCTCGCGGCGTTGCCGCTGGAATATTCGCCCGGCGAGGCCTGGATCTATTCGGTGGCGACGGACGTGGCGGGCTATCTGGTCCAGCTCATTTCCGGCCAGGGTTATGCCGATTTTGTCCGGGAAAAGATTCTGTCGCCGCTGAAAATGATCGACACCGATTTTCAGGTTGGCGAAGACAAGCGCGGCCGCTTCGCGGCTTGCTATGCGCTGCGCGATGGGCGGCTGGACCTGTTCGATGACCCGCAGAATTCTGCTTGGTTTTCGCCGCCGAAACTGGAATCGGGCGGCGGCGGCCTGGCCGGCACCGCCGATGACTATCTGCGGTTCTGCCGCATGCTGCTGAACAAGGGCGAGCTGGACGGGGTGCGCCTGTTGTCGCCCAAGACGGTGGTGCTGATGACCGCCAACCAGCTTCCCGGCGGCAAGGAGATCGCCGACCTGTCGCCCGCCGCCGATGCCTTCAACGAAAGCGGCTATCGCGGCATCGGCTTTGGGTTGGGCGTTGCGGTGACCCTGGACCCGGTCAAGGTCGGCATTCCCGGCACGGCAGGGGAATTTGCCTGGGGCGGCATGGCCTCGACCGCTTTTTTTGTCGATCCCCAAGAGGACATGGCGGTGGTATTCATGACCCAGGTGATCGCGGATACGGCGCGGCGGGTCAAGCTGCGCCGCGACCTGCGCAGCCTGATCTATGGGGCGATGATACAAAGCCATGCTTGAAGAATTGCCGGTGAGCGCATGGAAGGGGCCGTATGACGCGGCGCTGAAAGCGCGCGCGGTTTCATCGCTGGAACGCGGCGCGGTGCTGTTCTTCCCGGGCCTGGCCTTTGCGCTAGCGGACGCGGAAAAACCGTTCCTGGACGCCGGCGTGTCCGATGGCCGCGCCAAGAATATTTCCCTGGAGCGCGGCAAGATCCAGTCCAGTTCGCTGACGGGCGAAAAGGCCAAAGCCCTGACTGCCATGATGGAGCGCTTTGGCAGCCATGCCGCAAATCTGGTGCACGACCTGCTGCCTTACGCCCAAGTCGAACGCGCCCGCACCTCTTTTCGCCCCGTCCAGGTCAAGGGCCGGCGCTATTCCAAGATCAATGACGACCGGTTGCTGCACATAGATGCTTTTCCCTCGCGCCCGATGCGGGGCCGCCGCATCCTGCGCTTCTTCGCCAATGTCGCGCCCGACGCGCCGCGCCACTGGCGTGTCGGCGAGCCCTTCGAGGATTTTGCCAAGAAATTCCTGCCGCGGGTGGGGCCACATTTCGCCGGCAAGTCGTGGCTGCTCGGCACGCTTGGCGTCACCCATGGCCGGCGCAGCCTGTATGACGAACTGATGCTGTCGCTGCACGACACGGTCAAGCTGGACGCGTCCTATCAGCAAAATGGCCCGCGCCAGGACATCGAATTTCCACCCGGCTCCTGCTGGCTGGTCTTTAGCGATCAGGTTTTGCATGCGGCGATGGGCGGCGAATTCGCCCTGGAACAGACATTCCATCTCGATGTCAGCGAACTGACCGAGCCCGGGCGCGCGCCGGTGAAGGTGCTGGAACGGTTAAGCGGAAAGACGCTGGTCTGAAGGGATCGCGACGCCGACGCTTTCAAGCTTGGCCCGCATCAGGTTGCCGTCGAACGGCTTCATCACCAGTTCATTGGCGCCCGCGGCAAATGCGCTAGCGACTTCGTCCGGATCGCGTTCGGTGGCGCTGAACAGAATGACGGGATGGCCGCCTTCCTGCTGGCCGCGCACGCTCTTGATGAATTCCAGCCCCATCATATGGGGCAGATTCCAATCCAGGAAAATCAGGTCGGGCATTTTTTCGCGGCAGGCGCGCAGGCCCGTCATGCCGTCCTCGGCCTCGGCCACGCAATAGGAGAGGTCTTCCAAAATGCGGCGCGCCACGGTGCGGACCACTCGGCTGTCATCCACGATAAGGCAGTGCTTCATGGGCGGAAGTCCCGTAAACGCAGCTTCTTTGCGTGAAACGGTACCGCGCCGCAGTAAATATTGACATACCTTAACAACAGTTAAGTCTTTACCCGGCGACCAGCTCGACCGCGCCATCCATCGGCGTGATGGTCAGGACAGCATTCACGGTGCAGGACAGCTTGTAGGTGAGGAAGGGCTGCACATGGCGCGCATCCACGTCCAGCGCGTCGCCCTTGATGGCGTGATCCACCGCTTCGGTGACGCGGGCGTTGAGGCCCTGGGCGCGGATATGGAATGACGGCGTTGCGGGGTCCACCCCTGCTTGCACTGTCACAAGACCGCCGCGCGGCAGGCAGTCGACTGCCAGAAGGGTGGCGTTCATCAGCAGCTTGGCCCAATCCTTGGCCCAGTAAAGCTGGGGCACGTTCCAGATCAGTTGAATTTTGCCGCCTTCCAGAAGGCCTGCGACCAGCCGGCCGATCTCGCCCAGATCCAGTTCCGCCCCAGCCGAACCGGCGGCGCCAAAGGCGATGCGCATGAACTGGATACGGGCGAGCGCCTGATCGGCGCTCATGGTCACCAGCTTGATGGCATCGGCGCGCATGGCAGGGTCGCGCTCGTCCTCCAACACTTCCATGCCGTTGACCACGGCGCCCAAAGGCCCGACAAGGTCGTGGCACACACGGCTGACCAACAAAGCGGCAAATTCGATCTCTGTCATGGTCGGACTCAATGCGGCCCCTTTGGTTAGCAATTGGTTAATTCGCTGGAGCGTCTTAAGGAGTTCTTGAAATGGGCGCAACGCTGTCACCACGCCTCCAAACCCTGGTCCGCATCGTGCGGGCGGCCGGCAGCGTGGTCATGCGCCATTATGAAGCCGGCTGCGACACAAGGATAAAAACCGACCGCTCCCCCGTGACCGACGCCGATGAGGAAGCCGAAAAGCTGATCCTGGCCGAACTGGCTGCCGCCTTTCCGCAGCTGCCGGTGGTGGCGGAGGAAGAAGCCGCGGCGGGGCGCATCATGACGGTCGGATCGCGTTTCTTCCTGGTGGATCCGGTGGACGGAACCAAGGAATTCGTCAAACGGGGCGGCGAGTTCACCGTCAATATCGGCGAGATCGTGGACGGTGAGCCGGTCAGCGGCGTGGTGCTGGCGCCGGCCATCGGCCGGTTGTTCGTGGGCGCCGTGGGTGAAGGCGCCTTCGAATTGTCCGCAGGAACGATGCGCGCCATTGCGGCACGCGCCCCCGCCACGGACGGACTGGTGGCGGTCAGCAGCCGCTCGCATCCCGACGCCAAGACCGACGAACTTCTCAAAACTCTGCCCATCAAGGGCCATACCAATGCCGGATCGTCGCTGAAATTCTGCCTGGTGGCGGCGGGCGAGGCCGATATCTATCCCCGTGCCGGACAAACCATGGAATGGGATACAGCGGCCGGACATGCCGTGTTGCGGGCGGCAGGCGGCAAGGTCACCAACTGGGATGGCACGCCGTTTGTCTATGGCAAGCCGGACTTCCGCAACGGCCCGTTCATCGCGCGCGGCAGATAGCGCTACTGGTCCATATCGTGGCGTGAAGAGTAGAATACGAGAGCCATCAGGCCGGCGCCCAACCCGATGGTCACCACGATCCCCAGGCCCAGGAACAGCCAACCCCAGCCGCTCATATGAACGCCGGACATCGCCGTCCAGACCTTGACGGCATACCAGAGTGAACCGAAGAAAAAGCCCAGCAGGACCGCCAGCGTGATCCAGCCGGCGGCGGAAAGCGGCATTTCCTTGCGGTTATCGGGGGGCTTTTCCATCGTCCAGACCGAATTCTAATCGCATTTCACCTATAAAAAAGCCCCAATCAGCGGCAAGATTGCGCGCGGTTGGGCATCTGATTCGTTTCCCGCGCGTTGGCGTGGATGGAAACCCCCCAAGGAAGGGAAGCTGCGATATGGACCGCAAGAAATTCATTACCGGACTGGTGGCACTGGGGGCAGCCCCGGCGGCTGCGGGATCGCTGCTCAGCGTCCTGCCGGCATTCGCCGCCAGCGAGCAGCGCGGTACCTCGGATAAGGACACCGACAATGACTTTAAATACACCGCCAACGAAATCACCGATGCCGGCGCGAATTTCTTCGGCATCACCACCGAGGCGATGGCCAAGGGCGTACAGCATGTGTTCGGCGATTTGGGCCAGCCGGACGCCTATATCAAGGGCGACGAAGGCTCGGGCGCCTTTGTTGTGGGCTTGCGCTATGGTTCAGGCTGGCTGGTCCGCAAGAGCCGCGAGCCCCAGCAGGTCTATTGGCGCGGGCCTTCGATCGGTTTCGATGTCGGCGGCAACGCCTCGAAATGCTTCACGCTGGTCTACGACCTGCGTGAGGACCGGCGGCTGTTCCAGCGCTTTCCCGGCGTGGAAGGCAGCTTCTATCTCGTTGCGGGCCTGGGCATCAATTACCTGCGCAGTGGCGGGGTGACCTTGGCACCCATGCGCACCGGCGTCGGCCTGCGCGCGGGCGTGAACGCGCACTATCAGGTCTATTCTGATAAGCGTGATTGGTTCCCGCTCTAGCCGCGCCTATTCGCTGCCAGCTAGGCGGTCGCCTCTTCTGTTTTGGTCTCGATATTGCTGCCCACCGCCGGCAGATAGAGCAGCAGCATGGCCGCGACATAGGTGGACGAGAAGGTTCCCACCACGATGCCGAACAGGATGGCGACGCTGAAGTTCAGCAGCACCGGTCCACCGAACACAAGCGGGATCACCGACAAGGCGGTGGCTGCCGACACCAGGGTGGTGCGGGTGGCGATCTGGTTGGTTGACAGGTTGATCATGTCGACGAGCGACATGCGCTTGTACTTGCGCCGGTTTTCACGCAGCCGGTCGAACACCACCACCGTGTCATTGATCGAATAGCCCGCCAGCAACAGCAGCGCCGCAACCGTGTTGATGTTGAAGTCGATGCTGTAGCCGACCCAGCTCAGGAAGGAATAAAAGCCGGCGGTGACAAAAACATCATGGCCGGTGGCGAACAGAGCGCCGATGCCATACTGCCATTCAAAACGCACCGCGACATAGATCGAGATCATTGCCACCGCCAGGATGGTGGCCAGGATGCCGTCATTCAGCAGTTCGCCCGAAACCTTGGGACCCACCACCTCGGTACTGCGGTATTGAACGGCCGTTCCCAGCTTGCCCCTGATTTCGCGCGCCACCGCCTGGTCGGCATCGTTCTGGTCGCCGTTGACCTTGATCGCTCGAGGCTGGACGCGGATCATGGCGCAGCTGTTGACCGGATGGTCGCACTCCCCGCCGCCGAAATACTGAAGCTGGGATTCCGGGAAGCCCAGACTGTCGACATCGGCGCGCATCTGGCGGATGTCGATCACATGCGCCGATTTGACTTCCATCAGCACGCCGCCGGTGAAGTCGATGCCCAAGCTGAATCCGTGCAGCCAAATGGAGGCGACGGAAATCAACACCAGCAATCCGTCGATGGCGAAGGCCACGAAACGGTATTTGACAAAATCGACGTTGGTGGTCTCGGGGATGAACCGCAGCAGCGGCATGGGCTTGGGTCTCTTGCAAAAATCGGGGGGAACCTACAGGGCGCTGGCCTTGCAAACAAGCAGCCAACTGCTGGCCCAAAGGCCTGGTTCTGCTAGAGTTCTGGCAACAATGAGAGGAAATGTCCCATGAAAAAGACCCTATTTTGCGCCCTGTCCCTGCTGGCGACACCGGCCATGGCGCAGGGCCCTGTCCCGGTCATCGACAATGAGCGGGTCACGGTGCGTGATATTCCGCTGGAGCCGGGCACACCGGCCGCGGCCATCGAACATGCCGGCGACTATGTCATTCTCTATTTTCAGGGCGGGCGCATACGCGGCGCCGACGGCAAAACCAGGGCGCACCCTTCCGGCGGCGCGCTCTTCGGCCATGGCGGATCGACCAGCGATACCGCCCTGGGCAAGCCAGCGCACGAAATCATGGTGGAGCTGAAAGACGGGCCGTCCAGGACGGTGCCCAACACCACCGGTCTGCCGCCGGCGTTCCCGCGCCCGGGGTCGAAAAAGATCCTGGAGAATGACCGCATCCGGGTATGGAACTACAAATGGCTGCCGGGCAAACCCACCCCGATGCATTTCCACAATACGGAGGTCGTGGTGGTCTATCGCGGTGACGGCGATGTCGCCGCCACCACCCCCGATGGCAAGACCGCGAACAATCATCACAATCGGGGTGACATCGTGTTCAATGTCCCCAACCGCAGCCATTCCGAAGAACTGGTCAAAGGCGAGCAATCGGGCATCATGCTGGAGCTGAAATAACCTTCGCAGATGCAAGATGGAATGCGCGGGTCCGTATCGCTATTCTGCACACGCACAAGGGGAGACAGTCATGCTCAAGAAACTGCTTCTGACATCGGTGTTCCTGGCAAGCTGCGCGCCGGCTTTCGGCGCGGCCACGATCGATCCTACGCACGCCATCGGGCTGATGCCGGACCAGATCCAATGGAAGAAAGGCGAAGCCAGCGACACCGCCTGGCCGATCGGGGACCCCACCAAGCCGGGCGCCTGTTTGGAATTGATCAAGTGGCACCCTAACCATTTCAGCCACCCGCATTATCACAGCCACGCCCGTTATGCGGTGGTGATTGACGGTACCTGGTGGGTCTCCACCAGCAATGTCTATGACCCAGCCAATCTTACCGTGCCCTATCCAAAGGGCTCGGTCCTGACCGATCTGGTGAAAGGGGTGCATTATGATGGCGCCAAGCCGGAAACCGGCGACGGCACGGTCGCCATCTTCATGGACTGCCCGCTGGATGGCACTCCGGCCGAAGTCAAGCCGTAACCACCTGCGGTCACAGCCAGCGCGCTAACGCGTGCTCGGTTGCTGCCTGCCCAGAAAGAAAGTGATGACGGCGGAAACGATCAGCGCCGCCGCCATCATCAGATAGGACGCACCCGGCGAGCCGGTCATGCCGTTCAGCATGCCCACACCATAGGCGCCGACGAACGAGCCCAGCGCGCCCATGCTGTTGATCAGGGCGATGGCACCGCCCACCACATTGGCCGGCAGGGTTTCGGCGAGATAGGCAAAATAGGGGCCATAGGGCGCATACATCATCGCGCCTGCAACCACGAGCAGAACAAAGCTCGCCCAGAAATGTGTTCCGCCCAGCAAGAAGGACCCATAGAAGGCCGCCGCCGCCAGCGCCAGGCAAGGCCAGACCAGCGGCATGCGCCGTCTTGAAAAGTCGGACCAGGTGGCAACCGATATTTCCGCGATCACAGCCGCCAGATAGGGAATGGCGGAGAGCCACCCCAGCTCGACCATGCTCATGTCGCGCATTCTCAGGATGGACGGCAGCCAAATCACAAAGCCGTAGACGCCGATGCTCCAGAGAAAATACTGGAACGCCAGCACCATGACGCGCGCACTCTTGAACGCGGCGGCATAGTTGCGCACCGGCGTGATGTCACGCTGCTCCAGCGCCAGCTTGTCCTCCAACGTCGTGCGGTCTGCAGGCGAAAGCCAGGAGGCTTCACGCGGATGGTCCGATACCAGACGCCACCACACAAAGGCCCAAAGGATCGGCGGCAGGCCTTCGATGACGAACATCATGCGCCAGCCCAGATTGGCGGCGAGATAGCCTGACAGCAGCGACATCCACAGCATGGTCACGGGATTGCCCAGCACCAGAAAGGCGTTGGCGCGGGCGCGCTCGGACCTTGTGTACCAGCGCGCCTGCAGGATGAGCATGGCGGGCAGCACCGCGCTTTCCACTACGCCCAGGAAGAAGCGGTCCAGATAGAGAAGCCGGATGTCGGCGATCAACCCGGTGGCGCTGGCCAGCGCCCCCCAGCCGATCAGGCCAAAAAAGATCAGGCGCTTGGCGCTGTAGCGCTGGGCATAGATGGCGCCGGGAATCTGGAACAGGAAATAACCCAGAAAAAACAGCGACCCCAGCAGCGACGACTGGGCCTGGGATATATGCAGGTCGGCAGCCATGCCCGCGGCCGCGCCAAAGCTGAAATTGGCGCGGTCGAGATAGGACAGGCTGTAGCTGATGAAAACGACCGGCAGCAGCACGGTCCAGCGGCGGTTCAAGCGTGTCTCCCCGGTTGCGGCCAGTTTCAGCCTGCTCTAGCCTTGTCGCAGAAAAACAAGCTGTGGGGAATGCCATGCCGAAGGTCACGCACGCCGCCGTTCTGTTTGCCCTGCTGGGCGCCGCTCCGGCCTGGGCCGGCGCCGATACCAAGGTGCTGGACCATCACGTCGCCAACATGAAGGCGGGCAACCTGGAGGGCGTGCTGTCGGACTATTCAGCCGACACGGTGGTGGTGACGCCGGCCGGCATGATTACGCCCGATGGCGTGTTCGTGGGCTCGGAGCTCCGCAAGCTGTTTTCGGTGCTGACCGACAAGGATCACCTGCCCGGCAACAAGACCATGCAGACGCGCTATCAAAATGCCGGCGCCGACACTAGCGTGATGCAATGGGTGCAGTTCAAGGGCACGCCCAAGGAAGTCTCAGGCTATGATGTGTTCGTGGTGCGCGGCGGAAAAATCCTGTTCCAGACGGTGGTCGTGAACGCCGCAAAAAAGTAGCGGCCCACCGAATAGTTCAGCCGGTGGCTTTCAGCAGATTTCCGGCCCGCGTTCCGGGCAGGTGCACCGTGACGATGGTGCCCTTGCCGGGCTCGCTGGCGAGATGGAACGTGCCGCCGTGCAATTCCACCAGAATGCTTTTACTTATTTCCGCCATAGAAATTTCGTAATGATTGTCCCCGCGCGCAGTATCAGGACTTATCGCTAAAGGTCCGTCACAGCCAATCCCCGCGGCGGCTTATTACCCGTGCACGAGGGAGATATAAGTCGACTGGGTTTTATCAAGCGCGCGCGACCATGCGGCCGATGGGCGTGATGATCAGCCCGCCCATCATGGATTGAATCAGGCCCAGCTCGACAAGCCTCGCCTCATGCACCCTGGGAATCGTCCGCAGGCTGAAGCCCCTGCTTACCAGGACC
Source organism: Alphaproteobacteria bacterium (assembly GCA_025361185.1). Lineage (GTDB taxonomy): Bacteria > Pseudomonadota > Alphaproteobacteria > Micropepsales > Micropepsaceae > Rhizomicrobium. The sequence goes on from JANYAR010000152.1 coordinate 14,718, forward strand.
AGCGAGGTAAATTCCGCCGAGGTCAGATCGGCGGCATTGGGCAGGCGGTCCATGACTCTCCGATCCACGTCAGCGCCACAAGCGCACGGCCCGGCCGAAAAGGCCATGGGCATGGCCGTAAACAAAAAAGCCATGGTCTGTTTCGACCGGGGCTTTTCTGCGTAAATCTAAAGATCAATCAAAGCGCCACTGGCCGTCGTTTGCGCGGCAAGCGGTGCCGGTGTGCGACAGCTCCCGGCCGTCACGATAGGTGGTCTCGGTGAAGTCGCGGCACTGGATTCCCTGGCGCTGATATTCCCGGGTCGGCTGGAAATAGCCGCGGGATTGGCCGTGATTCCAGTCATAGCGGCGGCCCATGTCGCCGTTGAGGCCTTCCGAATAGGTGCGAAAGGCATAGGGCTGGTCGTCGCACGCGATATCCTTGGATACCGTGTTGCCGAGCACGCCGCCCAGCACTGCGCCGCCAACGACCGCTCCGCCATTGCCATGGCTCACCGCCGAACCGATCAGGCCGCCAGCGACGGCGCCGAAGATGGTGCCGGCAGCGACATTGCCGCGCTGACAATTCTGCTCATATTCGCCCTGGCGATAGTAGGCAGGGGCCGGGCCATCGCGATTGTCGCCGCGATCGTTTCCATAGCCGCCGCGATCATATCCATTGCCGCCGCGCCGGTCATACTGAGGCTGCATATGGCGATAACGGCCATTGTGATCGTAATAACCGCTCTGGTCTGACTGGCTGTAATAGCCGTTCGGATCGCGCGGGCCATAGTTCTGATCACGCGAGCCATAATTCTGGGCCAAAGCGGCCAGTGTTGTGACGCACAAGGCGGCAGCGGCCATGAGGGCAATTCTGGTTTTCATAGTCTGAGGACTCCACAAAAATATCTCTGAGCCACAGCCGACGGCTGGAGCGGCGCACCGCAATCTGATTGAACATCTCGCGGGAATGCGGCGTGGAGGAAACGCCTGGAGGGCTCAAAAGTTTCCCCTTGCCCCTGCCCTGCTCCCCTGATCTCGGATGGCAGCGGGTACCCGAGGAGGCGCCGTAACGGAACGAGGTTTCCATCCGTGCGTTACGGCAAGGAACGTTCCGGGAGGTTTCTTTGTCCGCATTCAGCCTTTACGTCTTCGGTTTTTTTGTCCTGCTTGGCGGGCTGGGATATGGGGCCTATCTGCTTCATGTTCCCAGTACCTGGATCATCGTCGGCGCCCTGGTCGCGATTGGCCTGGGGGTCATGTCGGCTGTGTCGCAAACCAAACGCCGCGATCCACCAGCCGACGCGCCGGGCCTCTGACATAAAGGGCATGGGCGCAGGGCCCTTCACGCAAATGTCCGCTGTCCGCCGGCATCGGCAGACGGCAAGACGCGCGGGAAATCCCCGCGCGTTTCAGTCTTGAGGGTCCGGTGGTTAAACCCGTTCGTCCGCCATGTGGCGAAGATCGGCGCTATCCAGGTTGGTCATCACGATGCCATCGGCGCGATTGTAGCGAATGTCGCCTGTGTCGATCCACACAATCTTGTCATTGTCGAGCCGGACCAGCAGCGCCGAAACATTGCCGTTGGCGAGATGGGCGGTATCGATCACAGTGCCGACGCGGCTGCCGGTAATCAGTTGCACGCGCTCACCGATCAGCTTTTCATCGCGCTCCACGATCACCCACCTTGTGTAGCGGCTCGGCCAAACACCGCGATGATAGGCGGCACGCTCGGCGCCATAGCGCTCGCGCAAGCCATCATAGGCGATGGTGCGGTCTTTATAGTCCTTCTGCTGTGCCTGATTCTGCTGCAACTGGCCCTGATATTGCTGCTGCTGCGCCTGATACTGCGCAGTGTCGGCGGCGGCCTTCGCATCGACTGCGGCCGCCTTTGTATCCACCGCGGCGTTGCTGACACCGACCTGGTTGTTGATTTTGGCGGTCTCGGCCTGTTCGGCCGGCGTGGAACGGGTGGTGGGCATGCCATTGGCATCTACCCGCTCGCCCGGCAGCGGATTGCCGCCCTGGGCGAACGACGCAGTACCGATAAACACCGCAATCGCGGTGGCCGAAAGAGCCGTTTTCAAGAAAATCATCTTTGAAAATCTCCACTATGAGGACGTCATGCGGAGGTAACACGATCGGCGGCGTTGCGTTCCATGCGGGCGCGGAGAAGAGGCACAAAAAAGGCGGCCCGAAAGCCGCCTTTTCGTCAAAACGATGCTGCGATCAGAAACCGATCCACAGGCCGCCTTTGTAGTAGCCGCGACCTTCGTGGTAATCGCGGTAGTGGCGCTGGTCGTTCCAGGTCTGATGGAAATACCAGTCGTCATTGTACCGCCTATAGCTTCTATCCGGATAGGAATAGTTCCTCTCGGTATGCCAGCAATCGCCATCGTTATTGCAGACCATACGAGCAGAGGCGGCGCCGGTGGTCGCAACCAAGGCGCCGGTACCCATAAGCAAAGCCATGGCAGCGGCCGAAAGGGCCGTTTTCAAGTGTTTCATTGGGAAAATCTCCGATAGATAGTAAGAGGAAGTCGTCTGGAGGAAACGCCGGCGGCAGTGTCTGGTTCCATCCCGGCTTTCAAGCTGCCGAACGGGGAACACATGGGGCGTAGCGGGAACCAAATGCGCCGGTAAACGTTGTTTCGCATGGGTCCGCCATCAAAGGAATTATGTATGCGCAGCAAATTGTCAGTGGCCTTCATTATGCTCGTCATCCTCGGTGGCGCGTCCACCATCCTGACCGCCTGCAACACGGTCGAAGGCGCTGGCAAGGACGTTTCGCATGCCGGCCACGAAGTTTCTGAAGAAGCCAGAGAGCACAAGTAAGACACCGCAGTCAGCCGCAAATGAGAATGATCCCAGCGGCCATGGACGATGAAGTCTGCCACTTGAAGACTTGTCGGCGCGCGGCGCGGTCCACGGCCTTCGGCATTCTTTGCCTCGCGCTTTGCGCCGGTTGCGCCACGGTGCCGGATATTGCCCCGCCCCAGGCGACCGGCAAGGCCGCCCCGCAGATCGTGGGACGGCGTGGACCGCTGACGGCAGAGCAAAGCAAGGCGATACTGGAGCGCCTGGGCACAAATTCCGGTGATGATGCGCTGCTCAAGCGCCATACAGCGTATGAAGAAGCAATCTCGGAAAGCCCGCTGATCGCCGGCAACCGGACCCGGCTGTTGCAGGATGGTCCTCAGACCTTCAAGGCGATGTTCAGCGCCATACAGTCCGCGACCAATCACATCAACCTGGAATACTATATCTTTGAGGATGTGGAGAGCGACGGCGCTCATCTGGGCGATGTGCTGATCGCCAAACATCAGGCCGGTGTCGCCGTCAATGTGATCTACGACAGCTACGGCTCGGGCAGTACCGCCAAGGCGTTTCTGGACCGCCTGAAGGATGCCGGGATCAACCTGGTTTCGTTCAATCCGGTCAATCCGCTGGAATCGAAAGTCGCCTATTCGTTCAACGACCGGGACCATCGCAAGATCCTGGTTGTGGACGGCAAAGTCGCGATCATTGGCGGGGTCAATCTCAGCACGGCCTATCAGAGCAACCCCGTCGGCAAGTCTGGCGGTCCGCCGGGCTCCACGCCCGATCAATGGCGCGATACCGATATGCAGATCGAGGGACCGGCGGTCGGCGAATTGCAGAAGCTATTCCTGGATCACTGGACCAAGCAAAAGGGTCCGCCGCTGGATCAGTCCGCCATGTTTCCGGCCCCGGCCCCCAAGGGCAGTGCGGTTGCCCGCGTGTTGGGAAGCGCGCCCGATAACGGGATTCCGCAATATTACGTCACCCTCCTGACCGCGATCCGTACCGCCGAAAAGAGCGTCAAGATCACGTCGGCCTACTTCGCGCCCACCAAGCAGGAGATGGAAGCTCTGACCGAAGCAGCAAGGCGCGGCGTGGATGTCCGCCTGTTGCTGCCGGCGCGCAGCGATTCCCCGCTTTCCATTGCCGTTGCCCACGCTCGCTATTCCGAGTTGCTGGATGCCGGCGTGAAGATCTACGAAATGCAAGATGTGGTGCTTCACTCCAAGACGGTCGTGGTGGACGGCGTCTGGTCAGCGATCGGTTCCTCCAACTTCGATCATCGAAGCGTCATCTACAATGACGAAGTGGATGCCGTTGTCCTGGGCAGCGACGCGGCCAAGGAACTGGAAGACCTGTTCCAGGTCAATCAAACCGAGGCCAAGCCGATTGAGATCAGGGCGTGGAAGAATCGCCCGGTGTGGGTGCGGCTGAGAGAAGCATACTCGCTGGCGTGGGAGAATATGTTGTGACGCCGTTGCGCGCCGTGATTGCGTCCGTGCTGTTGCTGCTTGCGTCCGGCGCGCAGGCTGACAGCCCACAGCCACCCTGCGCCATAGCCGCCACGCCGGCTTATCCGTCGCCCGATTCCGCGCCCACCATCGCGATTTGGCAAGGCAAGGAGCTGGTGCAGAACAATTGGCAACCCCCCAGCTGCACGGGTTGGCTCGCCGATCCACGATCACGGCTCATCGTCACCCTGACCGGCAGCTTCCGCTTTGATGGCCCGATGAGCGTGCTGTTGGCGCGGGTCGGAACGATTTCCGCCTTGCGAAGCATCCAGTATTGGTCAACGACGGAGAAAAAATGGGGACCGTTGAGCAACGATGCATCCGCCCTCACCGGACCGGATTCAAAATCCCGACGCCGCGATTTTTCTCCTTCCGAATTGGTGAAAGGTGCGGATTTATACTACTGGGAAGATGATGCCCGCACCGGCCCGGCGATTTACCGCCTGCGGGTGTCTGAAAGCGCGTCGGAGCGCTTTGTTGTCTCCAGCGACAATGTCACGCCGATACGGCGGTTCTGGTTCACTTTGTTCAAACCCGGCGCCCTTCAGTCGGTGCTGATCATCGAGCATGTCGCGCCGGGCATTTTCGGTGTTTCTGTTCTCAACAGAAGTGGCGAGGGATCAAGCGTGCTGACCGCGGGACACGATAGTTCCTACGTCAATCGCGCGACCGCGCTGTACCGCCAGCTCGCCGGCATCAAGACGGACCAGGAGCCGCCGGCGGCACCGTGAAGGCCGTCCGGCAAAAGCCTGCGAATACAAAACGATAGGCGCGGTATAAATTTTCCCAATGGTCCGATGGCAGCGGGTGGGTGGTGTATCCTTCGCGCCGTTGAAATTGGCCATCTTGTCCAACGAAGGATCGCAGATGAAACACCCAACCGCCCCGGCACTGATTGTGCTCGCAAGCCTGGCAGCGCCTGCGGCTTCTTATGCAGAAGGCCCGCCGCCCTATCACGTCGCAAAGACGATCCCCCTGGGATCGCCGGATCGCTGGGACTATCTCGTCTATGACGGTCCATCACACCGGCTTTATGTCTCGCATGGCGACCGGGTGACCGTGCTCGATGGCCGGGACGGAACGATCCTCGGCAATGTCGAAGGCATGCCCGGTGGAACGCACGGCATCGGCATCGTGGCCAGCGCTGGCAAGGGCTACACCGACGACGGCAAGGCCGGTGAGGCCGTGGCATTCGATCTGAAGACGTTCAAGACCACCAAGCGCATCAAGGCCGAGGACGATGCCGACGGCATCGCGTTTGATCCATCCAGCGGTCATATTTTTGTCGTGGACGGCGATTCAAAGGTTCTTACGGTGATCGACCCCGCCACGGATTCCGCGATTGCTACCATCAATGCCGGGGGCGGACTGGAATATGCGGTCTCGGGCAATAATGGCAAACTCTACGTCGACGGTGCGGAAAACAAGGAAATCATCCGCATCAACACGGCCACCAATGTCGTGGACGCGCATTGGCCGATTCCGGGCTGCACCAGCCCTCATGGGCTTGCCATTGATACCGCCACGCACCGGCTGTTTGCCAGCTGCGTGAACGCCGTGATGACAATCGTCGATGCGGAGACCGGCGCGGTGGTCGCGACGCTGCCGATCGGGCAGGGAACAGACGGGGCTGCGTTCGATCCCAAGCGCAAACTCATCTTCAGTTCCAACAATGACGGCACCATTTCCGTCATCCGGGAAGTCACGCCGCAGAATTTCCAGTCTCTGGGAAACATCCCGACCGCCGTGACCGGCAAGAACATGACAATTGATCCTGCCATGGGCCGTCTCTATGTGGCGGTGGCGGATATCGATCCCAATGCCCCGGTTCCCGTCGGCGCAAACGGCCGGCCGGGGAGGCCGAAGCCCTTGCCGGGAACGCTGAAAATCCTCTTTTTGGACCCTGCCCCGTAGCTGCGCGCGAAAATCGCTTGCGCCCAAACGGGAAGCATCTGATCGCACATGAACGCGACGTCCCGAAATGGGACATCACGGAGCTGCGGGACAGTTACGATCGCTCGGTCAAGGATGATAAGCGGCGACGGCATTCTTCCTGATCTGGTTCGGACCCCAACGATTTCAGCGGCTTTCTTGCGATTTACCAAAAAACCACTTTGGCGCGCTACATGTTGCGGCACGAAGATTGCTGCGAAGACGCTATCGGGGCGCGACCGTCGCAAAACGGCGCAGCCCAGTCAGTTAATCATTTGGGGCCGGGCACATGTCCAAGATGTCGAAATATGCAGCCTTTGCCGTGGCCATGCTCGCGGGCCTCGGTTCGGCGAATGCCGGCGTGATCTTTACCTCGGTCGCTTTTGACGCCGCACCCGCGCCTGGCGAAGTGATGGTGGTGGATTTCGACCATCCCAATGCGGCCGGTTATTCAATGACCTGGGCCAATGCCGGGCTTTACCAGGGCCCGCTGGTGCCGGGCATCGCCGCCCCGCCGGTCGGTGACAACACCAAATATCTCTCGGTCTTCACCGGCGGCAGCGCCACCCTGCATACGCCTGCGATCCTCAAAAGCCTCAGCGTCTATCTGGGCTCGATCGACAGCTACAACCTGATCACCTTCCACGGCCAGAACGGCTTCAACCAGTCCTTCACCGGTACCCAGCTGAACACACCCGCCAATGGCGATCAGTTCGACGCCCTGACCAACCGCCGCTTCTATTTCGCATTCAATCTGAGCGACCTGGTCAATCAGGTGACCTTCTCTTCGTCGGGCAATTCCTTCGAGTTCGACAATATCGCGGCGAACGATCCGCCCGCCCCGGTGCCCGAGCCCATCACTTTGTCGCTGTTCGCCGCCGGCCTTGCCGGCGCGGCTGCGATGCGGCGCCGCCGGAAGCTTGCGTCGGCGTAAATCCGATTTGGCGCTTTGTGCTGCGGCTTGGCATTTGCCTGCCTGCAACACAGGCGCCTTTATCCCCCTTCTATAAGCTCGATGGCCTCATGGCTGGGACCTTCGATCATCACCGCACGCGTGGCACCGATGCGGTATGGCTGCCTGAGAAAGACGACGCCCTCCCCTTTCAGCTTGGCGGTCCAGGCATCCAGGTCGCTGACGCTCAGGCTCACATGATCCATCAGGTGGCCAATCGTCGGGGCGAGCGGCCTGCCGGTCTGGTTCATGTACCAGTTCATCGCCACATCATCGAAGCTGACGCCGCCGGTGGGGAACCGGTACGTGCCCTTCTGCTTCAGCGAGGGCCAGGAAGGATCAGTGCCACGCGGCGTCCTGCAGTTTTCCCCGGTTATGGGCACAGACGGCATGGGCCCGCGGCGCGGCGTGGCTTGCAGATGGCTGACATACCAGAGCTGGGCGCAGAGCGGATCGTCCTGCCACATATGAACATGATCGAAACGCTCGGGTGCGTTGCCGGTGAATTCGACGATGGCCCGGTCGGGGCCGAAGATGTAGCCGTTGCCGGAGATCCGGCGGGGCTCAAGATTCTGGGCCCTGGCTTCGGCGATCTGAGCCTTGGTGCGGCCCGGCACACCTGGTGGATAGGGATATGTGTCGCTGCTGATGCCGACATAATCACCCTGCTCGTCGGTATAGAAAGGCACCAGAAAATTCTGGGCGCGGAAAACCTCCAGCGACTTGCGGGAATCGGCGACAGTCCAGCCGAAATGCCAATAGGCCGTGATGTCAGGATCGGCAGGCGGCGGCGCGGCGACTTTCTGGAATACGATCATCACATGGGTTGGCGACATCAGCGCCGGCATTCCTTCCCAGTCTGTGCGGGCGGCGGAAGGAAATTGCTTCAGGTAAAAGGCGATCGCAGCATCGGGATCGGCGGAATTGAGCGCCAAGTGATGGAAATGGGGCGCGGCCGTCTGGTCGGCTGCGCCCGACAGGGTCACCCATAGCAGCGCTGCGAGCGGGAGATGTTTTGCCCTCATCGCCTGGCCCCTCGCCTCCTTTCTCGCAAAAGCCCCGGAGCCTGAGACTATAAGCGAACAGGTCTGCTCTGGGTCAAAAGAACTGGGCTCAGCTCAGCGCCTGCGTATGGCCATCCACAACGAGTTCCTGTCCGGTGACATTGCCGGCCAGGTCGCTGGCGGCAAACAGCACCATGTTGGCGATGTCGCGGGTTGTGACCATGCGCCCAAGCGCCGCCTGTGTGGTGTAGGCCCGCGTTACCTCTTCCACCGGCTTGCCCAGCGCTTTTGCCTTGGCGGCAATGACAGCCTGAATGCGCGGACCATCCACCGCACCCGGCAGGATGGCATTGACCCGAATGCCGTCGCGACCGAGCTCAATCGCGAGAGTCTTGGTAAGACCCACGACACCCCACTTGGAAGCAGAATAGGGAGCGCGTCCCGGCATGCCGAGATGACCCGCGGCTGATGCCAGGTTGATGATCGATGGGTCGCGGCCCTTGCGCAGACGCGGCACGGCCTGCCGGACACACAGAAACTGACCTGTAAGGTTGACAGCCAGGGTGCGCTCCCAATCGGCCAGCGACAGGGTTTCGACGCCTCCCGTGGGCCCTGCGATGCCGGCATTGTTGACCAACACGTCCAGGCCGCCGAGTTTATGATCCACCAATTTGAACATTGCCGCGACATCCTCCTCACTGGAGACGTCGGCGATGCAGCTGTGCACGTCAGGCAAGCTCTTGGCGAGGCGCTCGAGGCTTTCGGGTTGAATGTCACAGACTAGTACCTTCGAGCCTGCGGCCACGAAAGCACGTGCGATTTCCAGACCGATTCCATCGCCGCCGGCCGTCACCAAGATGCGTTTGCCGGCCAGGGAGGTTTGATTCCACATTTGGGAGGCTCCAGATGCATCGCACTGCAATGTGTGATCTTAGACCTATGATCACAGATAGGAATGTCCGGCATGCCTGAGGAGCCCAGAGGGGCGAAAATGGGTACCAAGTCCGGGGCCAGGCAACCGGGATAACCGGCGCCGAGGGGGCCCGCGGGGTACCGTCCCGGCCGCTCGCCAAGCTCGCGGCGTTCGCTCGTCTCGCAGGTCCCCCGGACCTGCTCTTGCGCTGGCGCGCACCCTCGCTCACGAGGCAAAAGAGGCGTATAAACAGGCCTGCGGCAAAGCGATGGAAATGGTCGGAACGCAGGCCATTTCCTGATAAGATCGCGAAACGGGAGAGGGCTCATGGTCTTGAAAAAGCGTCTTCTGGTTTCCGCCATGGCGGTCAGCATGGCCGGCGGCACGGCGATACCCGCCGCAGCGGCTCCCTGGACCCGTGGCTTTGTGGTGGGCAGCTACGAATATGCCTTCCGCTATGGCGGGCGGGCCGATTACAGCCGCGGCGCAGAGATCGAGCCGGGGGTGGACTGCCCGCATGGCAGTACTATTCATCTCGCCAATCCTGACCAGACCAAGACTGCGGTAGCGCGCCAGAAATGGCGCTCGCAGCAGGAGATCGACTGGATCACCGCGCCCCCGGGGGTGGACCAGACCAAAACCCCCGGACTCACCCGTCGCCATATCTGGGCTCGGGCCATGTCCTATCGCGGCTACAAGCGCGGCATCGAGACCTATGTGAATCCCTGGGCGACCGACGATCCCGGCCAGCCGGAAGTGACCAGCCGCATCGGCGACGGCTTCAACCTGGACGGCAAGATCAAGGCCACTGACTTTGTCAGCCCCGACGGCGAGAAGGGGATCGACAACAATCTCTACCGCGCCTGGGGCTGTGACGCGCCCTGGCGGGGCGGTGGCAATGCGACGTTGGACCTGCGCGCCAACGACAAGATGCAGGAGGGCCTCTACACCATGGTGATCCGGGTTTCCGGCAACCAGGACCCAAGAAACGACAGCGATGCCACGGTCGAGATCGGCTATTCGCCGGACAATATCGTCAAGGACGCGCGCGGCGGCATCTCCACCGACTATTCCTACCGCATTCTGCAGCCGGCCCAGTACACCAAGCTGAAAGCCAAGATAAAGAACGGCGTGGTGGAAACCGAGCAGGTCGAGCATATGCACACTCCGCGCATTGCCTGGTTCTATGACCAGACCGGCGACACCAACTTCGCCAAGGGCAAGATCCGCCTGAATATGAGTTCCGATGGCATGACCGCCACGGGCCTTCTGGGCGGCTACCGCAACTGGCACGACCTGTATGCCGAGGACACCTTTGCCCAGGACGGCGGTCAGCAGGGCACTCGCGAGCATGAAGATGCTGCCGCGCTGTATTATGCCCTGCGCCGCAATGCCGACGGCATCCTGAACCCCAAGACCGGCAAGTATGACGGCATCTCGTCCGTTTACCGCATTAAGATGTCTGCGGCCTTTGTGGTGGATCCCGACAAGCCGATGGATATTCCCAAGCTGGCCGCGGAAGAACAACACAAGGCCGCCTTCGAGGGCATCAAGCAGGCCGTGATCAAGGGCGCTGACACTTTAATCCCGCAGCCGGTGCCGCCTGGTACCACGGAAGCATCCTTCCCGGCGTTGGAGCATGAAATGGATGGCCTTCCCAGCAAGGAGTATTTCCTCAAGACGCTGGACCGGCCGCATTACGCCGGTGAGCGCACCGCGCCGCCAACTCCGCAACAACGGCCGCAACAGCCGCCAAAGCCCAAGCAGCAGGTGCGCAATGAAGCGCCCGTGATCACGGCGCAGGGTGAGTGAGGATGAGTGAGGGTGCGCGCAGCGCACGAGCAGGTCCAGTGGACCTGCGAGACGAGCGAACGCCGTGAGCCTAAGCGAGCGGCCGGAGGCAAAAAGGGGGACCATCATGACAACACGGCGTAGGACTTTCCTGGAAGGGGCCGTGGGACTGCCCACCGCCTTAACGGCTCTGGTCAGCGGCGCCTCCCCGGCGGCGGCAGCGCGGCCGAAACGGGATCTGTTGGGCGAACTCAACGTCCGGCCCTTCATTAATGCCGCCGGCACCTACACCACCCACAGCGGTTCGCTGATGCGCCCGGAAGTGATGGAGGCGATCAACTACGCATCCCAGTATTTTGTCGAGGTGGACGAATTGCACGACGCGGTCGGCAAGCGCATCGCCTCCCTGGTCGGTTCCGAGGCCGCCATGGTGACCGCCGGCGCGGCGTCCGCCCTGACCTTGGGCACGGCAGGGATACTGACCGGCGTGGACCGCCAGAAGATAAACCAGATTCCCGACCTCACGGGCATGAAGAATGAAGTGATCGTCCAGAAATCCCATCGTTTCCCGTATGACCACGCCATCCGCAACACCGGCGTCAAGATGGTCGAGGTCACCTCCCGCGCCGACCTGGAACGCGCCGTCAACGAGAAAACCGCCGCCTTGTTTTTCCTCAATTACGCCAACGGCAAGGGCGAGATAAAGGACGCGGAGTTCGTCGAGATCGGCAAAAAGGTCAAGATTCCCACCTTTAACGACTGCGCCGCCGACGTGCATCCGGTGGAGAATGTTTCCAAATGGATCAAGATGGGATTCGACCTGGTGTGTTTCTCGGGCGGCAAGGGGCTGATGGCGCCGCAATCCTCGGGCCTGCTGCTGGGACGCCAAGACCTGATCGCAGGCGCCCGGGCCAACAACAGTCCGACGTCGGCCACCATCGGACGCGGCATGAAGGTCAACAAGGAGGAGATGCTGGGTATCCTGGTCGCCCTGGAATCCTTCCTGGAGCGCGATCACGACAAGGAGTGGGCGGAATGGGAACGCCGCGCCAAGCTGATTATCGCCAGCGTCACGGCGGTGCCGGGGGTGAAGGCCGAGATGTACCTGCCGGAGGTGTTCAACCGCTGGCCCCATATCCGCGTGACTTGGGACGAGACGGCGACCGGCATCAAACGGGCCGATGTCATCCACAAGATGCGGGCAGGGGAGCCCTCCATCCTGGTGTGGTCGGCGGACGATGCGCTGGACTTGGGCGTCATCACCCTCAAGCCGGGCGAGGACAGGATCGTTGCGCGCCGCCTGACGCAGGAACTGCGGGCGGGCTAGCGGCGTGACGCCCGAGGCCACGCCGCCAGCGCAGCGCCCGTCATCGGCACCATCGGGGCCGCTGAACACCGAACTGGACGAGCACAAGCCAACTGTGCACTGTCTGGCACCGTTCTGAAGCGGGGTGTGAGCCATGGATCGCCGGAATCTTTTAAAGAGTTCGTTCGCCGGACTGGTGGGATTGGGCACGAGGACCGCGGCGGCGCAAAGTGCTCGCGTCCCGCTGATGGACCGACCGCCTGCGCTGATGCCGATCCGCGCTCATACCGACCGCATCTATGACATCAAATGTTGCCTGCGCCCCTTCCGCAGCAAGGGGTTCAATCTGGGTGTCGAGCAAGTCGGCGACGCCACAGTGATCCACAATTACGGCCATCACGGCAGCGGCTGGTGCCTGTCCTGGGGCTCGGCCGACATGCAGGTGCAGAAGGCCATGTCGCGTGCGCCTAAGAAGATCGCGGTGATCGGCAGCGGCATCATCGGCCTAACCTCGGCCCTGGTGGCTCAGCGGGCAGGGCTGGATGTCACCATCTATACCCGCGAGCTGTTGCCGCGCACGCGGTCCTATCGCGCCAATGGCGTGTGGGGGCCGGGAACGGTGGCGCTGGCTGGCGAAGCCCCCGCCAATCTGGGCGACACCTGGGAAAAAATGGTCCGCACCTCGTGGAAATATTTTCGCCCCTATATGGGCATGGCCGGCAATCCCATCGCCTGGGTCGACCACTACGTCTTGTCGGACACACCCTTCGCCCCGCCGCTGCCGCCCATGGCCAACGGCGAGGAGCGTCCAGTCTTCTACGACATGGGCAACCGCGCCGCTGACATCGACTCCAAACCGCAGGTGCTGACGCCGGACGTCAATCCCTTCCCGGTGCCCTATGCCACCCGCGTCACCAAGATGTTCTGGAATTTCAGCGAGTATGGCCATCTGCTGGTCAGCGAATTCTTCGAGCGTGGCGGCAAGATCGTAATCCGCGATTTCCACAGCCCCAGTGAGCTGGCGCATCTGCCCGAAAAAGTAATCATCAACTGTCCCGGCTATGCCGCGCATGACTGGTGGAAGGACAAGGCGATGATTCCGGTGCGGGGCCAGACCGAATGGATGATCCCGCAGCCGGAAGTCAATTACGGCCTGACCTATCGCAATGTGGAGTGCCGCTCCAAAAGCGACGGCGTCATGGTGATCGCCGTCGGCCCGGGCCAGTTCGCCAAAAGCTGGCGCAACAGCAACGAGACGCCCGACCGCGCGGAAGCCGAGGGCGCCGTGCGCGTGGTGGAAGAACTGTTTTCCCGCTTCCGCGCCTGACCATAAAGGGCGGCATAATACGCCCGTCCCTGCAATCTTGTATCGTGTCCCCGCACTTCCTCAAGAGGCAACAATGAAATCTCGCAAATTCGCTCTGGGATTCTGCGCAAGCCTTGCCTGGCTTCTGTGTGCCTGCCTGGCCGGCAGGGCGCAACAATCCTCGCTTTATCCGGTGGTTCAGGGCAAGAACTACAAATTCCAGAAGATTGCCGGCGGTATCTATTACGCCACGGCTGAATTCAACGGCACTGCTTTTCCCTTCGGCAGCAATCCCTTCTTTGGCGCCAACCTTGTTGTGGTGGTCAACGACAATGACGTTCTGATTGTCGATACCGGCACCTCGCCGGCGGCGGCGCGTGCCTTCGTGGCGGATATAAAGCTTCTGACCGACAAGCCCGTCCGCACTGTCGTCAATACGCACTGGCACTATGATCATACCGACGGAAATTCGATCTTCGGGCCGGAAGTCCAAATCATCGCGCACGAATATGTCCGGCAGGCGATCGAAAAATTCGACATCCTCCATAACGAACCCTTCCGCAGCTCGACCCGCAATGCTCCTCAGGCGATGATCGACCGCTTCACAAAGCAGATCGCCGTGGAGAAGGACCCCGGCCGGAAAGCTGCCCTGGAAAAGAAGCTCGCGGATACCGAGGCTGCAACAAAGGAATTTGTCCGCGATATTAAAGAGATCAAACCCACGCCGCCGAACGTGACCTATACCGACAAGCTGGTTCTTCACCGCGGCGGCCGCGAGATCGATCTTCTGTTTCTCGGCCGTGGCCACACCGGCGGCGACACCGTGGTCTTCCTGCCCAAGGAGCATATCGTCTGCACCGGCGATTTGATGGAAAGCCGCATCGCCTTTATGGGCAGCGCTTATTTCGATGAATGGCTAAAGACCCTGGATGCGCTCAAACGATTGGATTTCACCGTTGACCTGCCAGGCCATGGCGCGCCCTTTACCAATAAGGGGCTTATAACCGCGTTCCAATCCTATCTGTCCGATGTCCTGGCCCAGGTGGCCAAGTTGCGCGCCCAAGGCATTTCCGCCGACGAGGCCGCCAGCCAAGTGGATTTGACCGCGCACGCCAAGGATTTTCCGGACATTGAGGGCGTGGGCGCGGAAGTTCGCGGCATTCGCCGGGTCTATGCCTGGATGGACGAGCGCCGGAAATAATCGCGGGCTGGGATCACCTGATCTTGCGTCCGAATCCGGGGCGTCTCGCCGGGCCGCCGCCTTCATGTGCGGGGCGCGCAGCCGGGGCGTTAGGCGCGGCTTCCTGGGATCGCCACGCCTTATAGCGGGCAATCGCCGCATCGGCGTCGAACCCACTCTCGTCATCGCGCGTCGGCGCGTCCGGGCCCGATCCAGGCGAACGCGGTCGAGCGAAAATCCGGACGATCTTCACGATGAGCGGAATGCAGAAAAGCAGACCGACCGCTCCCAGGCCGAGCAGGGTCGGGCCCAGGCCCTCCGCCTCTGCTTCCTGCACCGATCCGCTGAGGTCGAGAAAGTAGTAAAGAAGACTGCCGCAATAAATGACGGGCACGAGCGCCCCGATCACGACGAATACGTTCTTCAAAGTTCGCACGCCGAACCTCCCCTGCCATCGGGGTCCATGATAATGCCATATTGGCAAACAAAATCTAAATGCGCGGTTTGCCTATGTAGAATTGGGGCCAGATTTGGGGTCAGAGTAAACACCAGCTTCTCCGGCAGGGCTTTGCAAATTACAGGGTGCGCGAGCGCGTTTGGCGGACTAAGCTCGGCGCGTTGATGATCGCGCCTTCGCGATGCATCCGCTGCAAACCGGATTAAACCATTTTTCCCAACTAGGAGAGACACCGATGACTGCTTCTTGGAAATTCGCTTGCCTGGGCGCGGCTTTGGCGCTTTGCGCCTCCGCCATGCCTGCCGCCGCGCAGCGCATTGTGCCGCCGGGCTACACCACCTTTTATTTCAGCGGCACCACCGCCGACCCACTCAATCCCAACATCCCCGCGGGCAGCCCAGGCCGCATGGGCGACACCGTCCAGCAGGCCGACAATATTCTCAACAAGCTGCAGGCTATGCTGGCCAAGCAGAGCCTGGGCTTCGGCGATGTCGTCGCCGCCCATGTCTTCCTGGTGGGCGATCCCGCCAAGGGCGGCGAGATCGATTTCGCCGGCTTGAACTCGGAATGGGCCAAGCGCTTCGGCACCACCGATCAGCCCAACCGGCCGTCGCGCTCGGCGATCAAGGTCGGCTTGCCGACTCCGGGCGCCCTGGTCGAAATCGAGTTGACCGCCGCGAAACAGGCGCCGTGAGGCACGACCGGCTTGCCGGTCAAATCGGTGTCGCACGACGCTGTCGCTAGCGACGGACCGATTTGAGTGCCGAACGCCCGAAGCGTAAGCGGAGGGCGGCGCGCCGCTTCCGGTTAGAATTCGGGGACAGGAGCACCATTCCCCACTCAGATAAAGAGCGCTTTGCCTCGGGCCGCAAGGTGGGGTTGGGGAATATTACTCCTGTCACCGTATTCCAGCGAATTCAGTATTGTGTCCCCGGAATTCACTCCGTTGTCAGAGCGGCTGCTGTGGTTTCGGAAGGAACAGGTCTCCCCATCACTCGGAAATCAGGTGGAATTCCTTGAGCAGATTGTCAATTTCGGTAGAATCAATCTTCCTCAACAGAAACTTGCGCAGGAACGTCGGCCCAGGGATTTCAATTCCCTCGCCGTCGCGCAAAAAGCCAATGGCCGCAAGCAGCGTGCGAATGTCGTAAGTAGAGTTGAACACTTCCGGCACGCCGCGTTCAACTTTGAGCAACGTGTAGACAGCTTCCATTGGCGTCCGTACCGAATATTCGGTTGTGAAGATGCAGTCCCGCTCTTTCGTTTCCGCGAACTGACCGATGAAGGCGAAATTGATTGCATTCTTCGGCACCACATCGGGGCGGTCGCCTGCCTGGCGCGGCATGAAGAAAGCCGTGACATAGGGCATCATCACCGGCACCGTGTTCGCCCCGGTTGCCGCTAGTTCGGGAATCTGTTCCGCGGGCACGCCCAAATGGTAGAGCCACTCCCGCGTGATCTCCTCGCCGGTGCAGTCCTGCATGGGCTTTTTTACATAATCGCCTGGCCTATCAACGAACAGCGAATAGAACCAGCACACGATCTGGCCCTTAGGCTGTTGCTTGAAGTGCGGCTGGCGGTTAACTGTCCAACTGCACAGCCAGCTGGAGTCCTTGACGGTGACAATGCCTCCGCTGACCGCATTGCCGCTAAACGGATCGCGCTTAACGATCCTCCGAATGTATTCGGGGATGCGCTCATCAAGTGTGGTGATCGTGGCCGATTCCCACTTGGTTTCGGGGATGTGGGCGCCGAACACGTCAGGGCGGCCGAAGGCCTCATCCTTCGCAGCGATCCGCCGCCACAGTTCCCATGCCGGCGCCGGTCCCTCATTAAGCCTTGCCTGGGTGTGATGATCGCCGTTGTCGGAGTTTTCCGTCAGCGAGCCGATTGTCATGAATACCAGATCACCCGGGCCAAGATCAACACCGCCCGCTGCTCCGTTTTCCAGCCAATGGATGCGCGTCGCCAACTTGCGTCCCGGCTGAATATCGAAATCGACATCGGTGACCTCGATGCCATAGTGGAACTTCACACCGTGATCCTGCAACCACTTGACAAGCGGCAGCACCAGCGACTCAAATTGGTTGTATCGGGTGAATTTCAGGGTCGAGAAATCCGCCAGACCTTGGATGTGGTGGATGAAGCGATGCAGGTACAGCTTCATTTCCAGCGCGGAATGCCATTCTTCGAAGGCGAACATGGTACGCCAGTAGAGCCAGAAGTTGCTGGCCAGGAAGTCTTTGCCAAGAACTTCATTTATGCGCTTATTTTCCATCTCCTCGCGCGTGGAGAAAAAAAGCCGGATGAGGTCCTTTTGGGCTTGTTCATTTAGGGTCAACAGGGCTTTGTCGAGGACATCCTGCCCTTGCATTTGGGTGGAGCGCTGGAACGAGTAATTTGGATCGCTCTTGTTAAGCCAGTAGAACTCATCAAGCACGCTCGCGGAATCGATTTCGAGCGAAGGGATCGAACGAAACAGATCCCACAGGCACTCGAAATGGTCTTCCATCTCGCGACCGCCGCGGATCACGAAGCCCTTTGCAGGCTCCTCGATCCCGTCCAGCGCGCCACCCGGCAACTTAAGTCGCTCGAGGATGGTAATCTTCTCGCCTGCCATATGCCCGTCACGGATCAGAAAGGCCGCACCTGCGAGGGCCGCAAGGCCGGAACCGACAAACCAGGCTGTCTTGCGTTCGACACCTTCCGGTTTGCGGGGGCGGGCAAAGGCTTCGTAGTTTCCGCTACTGTAGTACATGAGCACGTTCCTTCCGATCGACGTCAGCCCCGAGAGTCGTCCGGGCCGTTGGACTAAGAAAACTGGCGCGTTGCCAATCAGGTTGATGAGGACAGCCGATGTCGCGTTTTGTCGCTCGGATAACCGGCTGCGGCGATGAATCTATTATCGCACGAGCAGCGGTGCGGGAGCGCGCGACATCCCTACTATAGCAATCGCGCATAAGAAGACCCGCCGGAGGAAAATCTGCGGCGGGTCTTCTCGTGCGAAGCTAGGCGTGCGCCACATGGGCCAAATGGTGGAACTTCGCCCGTAGCCGGAAAGCCAGTACCATCATGGCGGTGCCGAACAGGAGCGCATAGGCACCAATCCACCAGGTTAGGACCAGCGCGCCCATTAGAGGAGCAATTATCAGCGCCACTCCGAACAGAATGGAGGCAGTGGCGCCAAGCACCATCCACCAGCGGCCATGATCGGCATCAACATGGAATGACGCCGCCAGCATGAGCCCGCCCGTCAGCAGCGCCCAGAAGGCCACCAGCGTCACAAAGACCACAACCGTAAGCCCCGGCAAGGCGAGTGCGGTCACGCCGGCGGCGATGTCCACAATACCTTCCAAGGTCAGCAGACCCCAGGCTTGATGTTTCTTGGCAGCACGCACTGCGGCGACGATGGCAAGAATGCCGTCCGCGACGGCATAAGCGGCGAAGAGCCATACCAGTGACAGCATGGTAGCGGCGGGCAGGACGAAGGTAAGCACCCCGAACATCACGGCGACGAGGCCGCGCAAAACAAAGGCCCACCAGTTGCGGGCCAGCACTTCCATAAGCATGACGGACTCCTTTCTGTTGTTGAACCCTTTGCTATTTCATGGCTCGGTGCATTGCCCGGCTCGCCTGATGATTGGCACGGTCGAACGCCTTGCGCGCCTCGGCCAATGCAGCGCTTAAAGCAGACCAGGAATCTCGCCCAGCATAATTCAGCTTCTGCAAGCGCGCTTCAGTCGCATCGGCGTCCGATTTCATCTGCTTGACAGCCCCATCGATCTCAGCGCGTCCAGCGCCTGTCAGTTTGCTGGCCGAGTCCTGCACTTTGCCTGCGGCCTCACGCCACGCAGCCATCAGGGCGCCAGCAACTTCCCGGAACGTGACGTGATGATGGTCGGCATCCTTACTGACGGTCTGGAAGTAAGTCTTCACTTCCGCTTCGAAAGCATGCCACAGCGATTCCAACTCCGCGTGGGCGCGTTCCCAGGCAGCGCCTTCGGCTTCGGTGTGCTGTTTGGCAGCGACCTTAAACTGGTCGCGGCGATTTTTCATATCCGCAAGCAACTGATCGCCATGCACGCGTGAATCGGCTCGCACTGTTCGGGCCTTGGCTTCGAGCGAGGCCAAGACGGCGTTCATCTCGCTCATCCGCTCTGTGGCCCAATTGCGATAGAAATGTGCATTGCCGCGCTCTGACATTGTTCGCCTCCATCAGAAACACCCCTAGCTTGTCCGGCTAGATCGGCGTTCACCTTGATCGAGATCAAATCGGCACGCCCGGTGGGCGTGTATCCACACAAGGTCAGAAAGTGGGCACTCCATGCCAGCCAAGCAGCCCGAGGTCGCAAGGTCGGACACACCGGTCAGCCGCGTTCGTGTGATCTCGCACGAGCCTTTAAGCAAGACGGAGGTTCGGATCATGCTGGAGGTCATTGTTGACGTTCACCGGCTGGCAGAGGTTGGCCGCGACTTCCTTTCACAAGCCATTGATCAGATCGGCGTCCACAAACACAAACCACCAGTCTAGTTCATTGTCCGGGGAGCGCTTAAAGGTGGCAAGTTCATGAACCGCCCTCGGATAGGCCTCGCACTCGGCAGTGGTTCTGCGCGTGGAATGGCACATATCGGAGTCATTGATGGCTTGATTGCAGCGGGCATCGAGCCTGACATCGTGTGTGGGACTTCAATAGGCGCGCTCGTTGGGGCCGCCTTCATCGCTGGGGGGATGCCTGCACTTCGGCAGTGGGCCGAGATAGTCACTTGGCGGGAGGTCGTTGGTTTGTTGGACGTTCGGCTAACTGGCGGTGGTCTGGTCGATGGAAAGCTTGTGGTCAAGTTTCTTCGGGA
>JANYAR010000179.1 GCA_025361185.1 Alphaproteobacteria bacterium
CGGCCTTCACGCGTTCGACATGAGCAATATTGGCTCGAGCTTTTTGAAAACGATGTCGATCCAGCGATAGGTTTTGCGTTCAATTGGTAGAGGTCTGCTTTGGGTAAGCACCGGAAGCAGTTCGCTTCGCGCCATGGGCGAATATTCCAGCGCAATGGTCCAGTGTAGTCGCCCGCCCGCGAAGGCTCGTACCATGTGATAGAACCGAATAAGCGAACGATAGTCGTCGGGATCTATCCAAAATCCTCCTGTGACGAGCGGCGCAATGTTCCAAAAATCGCTTCTCCAACAAGTACTTATGTGCCACAAACTTCCTTGCCGTTGGAGTAATTGTCTCCATTCCGTGCGAACGGCACAAAACGTGGGCTTCGCCTAGTATAACCGAATGTTACGTCCGTGACCCACCAAAAAGCACCGACAAAATTTGCTTCAAGCGCTAGAATACCGTTGCTATGGGCGATGTTGGGAAGTGGTTCCTCCAGAATTTTTGGGCCGGTTTGGCATTCGGCGGTGCAATCGGATTCATTCTCGCTGCCATATTGACGTATTTGGCGTATCGCCTACGTAAGCTCAATGACATCGACGACAGCGTTCTGCGCGCAACAATACATGAACGACAACGACTGCTGTTGCTTTGCGGCGACGCAAAAGTCTTGGCTGATCTGGCGATCCAACGTCACATGAATGATGCCGCGTTTCTCCGGCGCCTGCATGAACAGGCTTGCTACGACACACTGTACCCTCATTTCAGTGAAACGTTCCGGCAGCAGATTGCAAAGGAACCTGACAACCTGCAAAGAGGACCGACCGCGGCTATCGCATGCAAGGAAGAGATTGAGCAGCTCGAAAAAAACCTAAGGCAGAATCTACCGGAACCAACTATTCATTGATGAGAAAACCGGCTGGGCCGTTGCGCTAACAATCGCAGCCCGCTGGTTGACGTCGTGTTTTTGCGAACTCCTTTATTTATTCAGCTTGGCGCTATGACTGCGTCGCAGCGATCGTGGACAATGCGCTCGTTATTTCGGCGCGTCCGAAACTTTGCAGCGGCTCAGCCCATTGCATGACGAGCCAGCGGCCACGCGATCACACAAATTGCCCCTATTGCGATTGCAACGCCGTAGGGTATGCCGCGGTCGCCGCCTTCTATTCGGCGCATCTGGAACTTCACGAGTGCTCGCGTAGGAAATAACAGGATGCTTCCAACCGCAATCACGCCGCCCGCCAGCACGACAAACAGCAAAAAATGAATAAGCTGCGCCAACCCAACGAAGAGTGTCACCACCGTGAGGAGCTTGGAATCTCCCGCACCTAACACGCGAAAGACATACATTGGGCAACTTATCAAGAAAGCTATCAGGGCAGCTCCCAGTGCAGGGAAAATCGCGGTACGGGGTCCAAGCAACGCCCAAGGCACGAAGAGAATGGCGATCGCTAATATTGTCCAGTTAGGAATCCGGCGATTTCGGATATCGCTGGCGCTAGCGACCAAAAGTATGGTCGCTAGCAGGACAAAAATGAGCCAACGAGCCATATCAGCGGCTGCTGGCATGCCCCTCGTCCCTTGCCTGCCCTTTGGACAGACTCTGCGCCAATTCTAGGTTGGCGGCAGCAACGGCATAATACCCATTCTTCGCTTTCATCGCCTGAGTCAACAATTCTTTGGCTTTTTCATAGTCACCACGAAGCATGGCAGCATAGCCCGCATTGTTGAGAACGGCTGCCTGATCGGTAGGAGGGGCCCCTTTAATGGCGCGGTCATATTCCCCCTGCATTGACATCGACAGCCGAAGATTGTTGCGGGCCGGTGCGAGATCCGGTTTCTTCTGGAGAGCGGCGACAAAATCTGCGACGGCCAGATCCAGTTTCTTTTGCGACAGTCGGGAAAAACCGCGATTGTTCAGCACTATCGCGGCGCCGCCAGAGCTGGTTATCGCGTGAGTATAGGCGGCCTCCGCGTTGGCCCAGTCGTGGCGGCGATCATACTCGCTGCCAAGAGCATTCCAGACGCGCCAGGCTTTCGGATCTTCCATGACAGCGGCCTGCAGTGAAGCCATAGCCTCTTCATGGCGGCCTAGCCCTGAAAGGGCTATGCCTTCACCAGCAAGCGCCAATGTATGCATCTTGGGATCCGTCTTGATCGTTGAAAAGTTGGTCAGAGCGTCCTGATACCCACCGTGCGCGAGGCTAAGTTGCCCCGCCCAATATGTGAGCTGGGGATCGTTGCCAGAGGCAAGAAGCGCCTGATCCAGGAGCCTGCTAGCGTCCAGATAGCGCTGATCGTCGAAGGCGCTCTGAATCGCTGAGATGGTGCCCCCGCTCACTCCCGCCGGCTTCTTCGGCTCACTGTCGAAAAGTCCCGCATATGCAGGCACCGTGCTCAGCGAAACACACATCCAAACCGCATGAAGTACTAATCGGCCGCGGGTCAACTTATCGAGCCCCCCTTGTTAGAGGCTTTTGCAGGGACGCGACGTCAGGCCCCTTTTGCCATAGGGCCGCAAGGCGAGAATTTTTGGGCTTCCAAGATAAATAATCGCGGCCAATAACCAGTCGCATGGCGGAAGCGTCATTGTTGTCCGGCATGAAACGCGCCGGAAACGGCAGAGTGCGCAGCATCGCTTTAGCAGCCATGATATTCTTCGACGGATAGTACAGCGTCGTCACGAGCTGCATGCGCCAGTCGGACAGCCGCAAACTCCAGCCCAATATGATCAGTCGACGGGAGACTGGCCCGGTCCCGCCTGGCCTTCCCGATGCATTCAAAACTCTAACGGGCTTTCCGACCATCAAGATCTTCCTGCCAGCCGGCAAGGACAAGACGCGATTGATGGGGACAGCAGGGCCAACGGCGGCGCGGAACGCGGCGGGGGGG
>JANYAR010000181.1 GCA_025361185.1 Alphaproteobacteria bacterium
CGCCACCAGCGCAGTCATCATGATCGGACGCAGGCGCAAGATCGCGCCTTGGCGAATGGCCTCGATGACCGAAGTACCGCTGAGACGAAGTTCATTTACGTAGGAGATATAGACGACGGCCGTTTGGACCGAAACGCCAAATAAGGCTAGGAAGCCGATGCCGGAAGATGCCGAAAAGGGCGTGCCGGTAATCCACAGCGCGAAAAGGCCGCCCACCGGCGCCGACAGCACTACTCCAAGCACAGTGATGAACGGGAATTTGAAATTGCTATAGAGCAAGAATAGCAGAAAAAAGATTAAAAACACCGTTAGCGGCAGAATGATGTTCAGCTGCGCGCGAGACGCCGTATATTCCGTGTATTCGCCGCCCCAGTCCGCACGGTAGCCTTGCGGCAAGGCAACGGTCTTGTTGACTTGCTGTATGGCATCTTCCACCGCGCCTGCGAGATCGCGACCTTCGACAGAGAACTGGACGCCGATGTAGCGTGAATTATTCTCGCGGTAGATTAAAGAGGCGCCATTCGTCACCTGGATGTCCGCGAATTCCTTCAGCTGAATTTGTTGACCGGCGGGCGTGGCTACGAGGATGTTTCCGATCTCCTCAGGATTATCCCGGTATTGGCGATCGAGACGGACGACGAGATCGAACTGCTTTTCCTGCTGCACCACCTGGGTGGCGACGTTACCTCCGACGGCTGTCGTGATCAGATTGTTGATGTCGTCGACGTTCAGGCCGTAACGGGCAATTGTTGCACGATTGATCTTGATCGTCAGGCTTGGCTGTCCTAGTTCCTGCACTAGGGTTACTTCGCGGATTCCACGCACCTGCTCCAGCACCCGCTTAATTGCTTTGCCCTTTTGCTGGAGCGTATTCAGATCGGGCCCGTATACTTTGACGGCCAAAGCGCTTTTCAAGCCGGTTTCCGCTTCGTCCACCGCATCTTCGGCCGGCTGGGTATAGTTGAAAATGATTCCGGGAAAGGCCTGAAGGTTCTCGTTGATCGCCTCTGTCAGCGCAGCTTTGGTTCGGTATGAGCCGGTCCATTGCCCGTAAGGTTTGAGCCCAACATAAAACTCGACGTTGAAAAATCCGGTCGGGTCTGTGCCGTCATCAGGCCGGCCCAGTTCCGAGCTGACCGTGGTGACCTCCGGGAAGGACTTCAATATGTCCCGTATCTTGGGCGTGATCTTTGCCGATTCATCATAGGAAATGGTGTAAGGCATCGTCGCGCGCACCCATAGCGCGCCTTCATCGAGGTGCGGCATGAACTCTGCGCCGATAAAGAGCGTGAGCAAAAGCGATATGCCCAGCAATGCTGCCGAGGCGATCACCGTCTCCCGGGGGCGGGCGAGGCAATAATCAAGTCCCTCAATGTACCGCACCTTGATGTATTCGAATGCGGCGTTGTGCCGTTCCTTCACGCCGTTGCGCATGAACCAATAACACAGCACCGGAAGCAAGGTGAGTGTAACAATCAACGACCCTATCAGCGCGAACACCATCGTGTCCGCCATTGGCTTGAAAAGTGTTCCAGATGGCCCGGACAACACATAAATCGGAAGGAAGCTGACAATGATGACCGTCACGGCGTAGAAAAGCGGCCTGTCTATTTCCGCTGCCGCATCCCGGACGATCTCTAGAACATTGTGTCGTGCGCCCTGGCGTTCCGCGATCTGGCGGAAGATGTTTTCCACCATCACCACGGCGCCATCGACCAGAATGCCAAAGTCTATAGCGCCGATGGACAGCAGATTGGCGGAGGCGTTTTGAAGATCAAGGCAAATGAATGCAAACAGCAGCGCCAGGGGGATGGTGACAGCGACAATCAGCCCGGCACGGAAATCGTAGAGAAAGAATATGAGAATCACGACGACCAGCAACATGCCGCGAAGCAGATTCTGTTCCACCGTCTGCGTCGTCAGCGCAATCAGATCGGTGCGATCGTAGAAGGGGACGACTTTGACATCCTTAGGCAGGATTCGCTCGTTGAGTTCCCTAGTCTTGGCTTCCACGCCTTTCAGGACATCCTGGGTTTTCTCGCCTGTCCGCAGCATGATTACGCCTTCGACGGCATCGTTCTGCTTCTCATATCCGAATTCACCCAGACGTGGGGCAATGCCGATTTCCACGCGCCCGACGTCTTTCAACAGCACGGGGGTGCCGTTGTGAACCGCCAGCACCACATTGCCAATGTCCTCGATCGTCTCGATGCGCCCTATGCCGCGCACATAGTAGAACTGGCCACCTTGGGAATAGAATCCCCCGCCGGCATTACTATTGTTGGCCCCCAGCGCAGTTTGCACCTGCGATACCGACAATCCGACCGCAGCAATCCGAGCTGGATCGAGCAGGACCTGGTACTGCATTGTGCCGCCGCCGAATCCCGAATCATCGGCCACGCCGTCCACGGATTTAAACTGCGGCGCAATTGTCCAGTCTTCGAGGGTCTTTAGTTCCATCGGTGAACGATCGGAACTTTGCACGACATAGCGATAGATCAGCCCGGATGGCGAGGTCAGGGGCGACACCGAAGCCGTCACGCCGCTTGGCAGACTAAGACCGCCGATCCTGTTGAAAACTTCCTGGCGAGCGAAATATTTGTCAGTATTTTCGTGAAACGTGTAGATGACGTCGGATAATCCGTAGAGCGACTTCGAGCGTACGGTGGTCGTTTGCGGAATACCGTTCATTCCGACTTCGATGGGGACCGTGATCAGCCGTTCAACCTCCTCTGCGGCGTGTCCTGGCCACTGTGTGATAATCTCGACCTTGGGGGGGGAAAGGTCAGGATAGGCGTCCACGGGCAAGCGGTTCAGCGAACGCGTTCCGGCACCTAGCAAGAGCAGCGTGACGACGATGATGAGAATGGGTTGCGCCAGCGAAGACGCCACGATCCTGTTCATGATCGAAGGTGTCCGCGGCGGGGGCGCGGGCGGGGCGGGATGATCGCTCATTGGCTTTGCATGAACTGAACGAAGAGGCCGCCATCGACTACAATCCGGTTTCCGACCTGCAGACCATAGGGAATGTCGTATTGGCCGCCCGCACGATAACCCAGTGTCACGTGCTGTCGCGCGAAGCTTCCGTCACGCTGCGCGATGTAAACGAAGGGCAAATTTTCGTCATCGCGCAAAATCGCCGAAACCGGAGCCAGTAGTCCGCTGCTTTCTTGGCGGGCCTGGACCGAGACACGGACATACATTTGCTTTTTAAGAAAGTCGCCGGGATTTTCGACCACTACGCGCGCAACGACCGTACGGGTATTGGGATCCACAAGGGCTGAGATGTTGTCCACAATTCCGTGTAACTTATTGGAGCCTATGCCAGTGTCCACTTCTGCGGAGTCGTGAAGGCTAACCGAAGCAAGATCGGAACCTGAAATCTGCGCCAAGACCCAGACGCGGGATAAATCGGCCACCGTAAAACAAGGCGTGGTGCCAGCTTGGAGAAGTTGTCCTGGCGTGATCAGCTTTTCTACAACTGTTCCGGTAATGGGCGAACGGATAACACCTGCGATGCGGGAGACCGGCCGACCTTGCTGAATGTCGGTGATGGTATTCGGATCAACATTGAGCGAGACAAGGGCTTGCCGGGCTGCGTCGCGGTCCGCCTCGGCATTGACGGCGTCGGTTTCCGCCTGCCGCGCCTCGCGCTGGGCGATACCGTCATGCTCAACCAGATCTTTGTCTGTATCGGCAAGTTTGCGACTGGTCTTGGCCGTTGCCAGAGCCTTGCTGTAGGTACTAATGGCCGTTGCGAAGTCAGGCGAATCCACGACTGCGAGGGGATCGCCCTTCTTAACCTTTTCGCCAGGGGAAACGAGCAGCCGCGACACTGGACCGGAGAAGGGCGCCAGTACGCTGGTGGCCTGATCATTGTCGAAATCAACCGATCCGTTGGCCTCGATCGTCTTGTGGAATTTGGACCTGTTGACTGTGTAAACCCGGATATGCTGCAGCTGGGCCGGGGTCAGCGTCACGTTGCTGGCCGATTGGGATGCTTGCGCGTTATCGTCCTTTTTGGGCGAGCAACCGGCGAGTACTGCCACTGCCGCCCCGATCACAATTGCAACTGTTAGAGCTTGAGAAATTCGGCCAGGGCGGCCTGCCAGCCTCCACCCACTAGGCGTTTTAGTGCGCATCTTTGTCCCCCGTCAGTTCCGTGCGATGCCACCAACCGCCGCCGAGTGCTTGGAAAAGCGCGACGGTATCGGCGTAACGCGTAGCCTGGGTTTGAATTAAATTGATTTGGGCCTGCTGATTTGCCTGTTCCGCGCTAAGAAGCGTCAGATACGTGGCGTAGCCGTCTTTCACCTGCCGCTGCGAGAGGGTCAGGGCTTCCTTGGCAGCGCTCGCGGCCGCTGCCGCGGTTTTCACGCTCTCAGCATCTTGCTCTAGCGCCGTTAATGTGTCGGCGACATTTTGAAAAGCAGTCAATACCGTGCCGCGGTCCTGTTCCGCGGCCTGAATATACCCTGCCCGCGCACCGCGCTCTTGATGCAGCAGCGTATTGCCATCAAAAATGGTGGCCGCAAATGCCGCACCGATGTTCCAGAACCCGTTGCCCGGCCCGAACACATCACCTATGGCCAGCGCAGTACTACCCGCATTGGCGTTCAGCGTTATATTCGGCAACCGATTGGCGATAGCAATCCCGATATTGGCGCTGGCGGAGTGCATGTTG
The DNA here is from genome assembly GCA_025361185.1 of Alphaproteobacteria bacterium. Lineage (GTDB taxonomy): Bacteria > Pseudomonadota > Alphaproteobacteria > Micropepsales > Micropepsaceae > Rhizomicrobium. The sequence goes on from JANYAR010000181.1 coordinate 4,685, forward strand.
GATTCTGCCTGGAGCACGTCAGGCCGCTGCGCCACAAGCACGGAGGGAAGACTTACGGGAAGGTCCTGCGGTAACTGGAGACTCGAAAGCGCAAATGCCTCGGTCGGCGCTTGGTTCGGATACCGTCCTACCAGAACTGCCAATAAGTGACGCTGCTGGGCCAGCTGCTTAAGAAGGGGTGGCAAAGTGGCGGCGGTTTGTGCCATCTGCGTTTCCTGCGCGACGACGTCGAGCCGACCGACGGAGCCCTTGCTAAACTGGTAGCGCAGGATTCTTACCATATCAGTATTGATGTCGATTAGCTGACGCGTCGCGTCTATCTGCGCTTGCGTCGCGGCCAACTGGATCACCGCAACCGCGACGTTGGTTGTCAAGGTCGTGTATGCGGCGGCCATTTGATAACGAACGCCCTGCTCTTGCGCCGCTAGGGATTCCACCGTGCGACGGGTCAACCCGAACACATCGGGCATATACGAAATGCTGAGTTGCGGAGTGTAAAGGTTGTACAGAGAGGCATTCGTGGCTGGCACGGGGGCCAGCGACCCCTCAGGGTTCTGGTTTCGGCTTGCTGAAAAACCAGCCGTAAGTTTGGGATAGAAGGCACCTTTGCCTGCCAGGGTGTTTTCCTGCGCCACTGTCAATGCTGCCCGCGCGGCCTTGAGGTCGTGATTATTCTTGAGAGACTCCTCAATCAAATCGTCGAGCGCGCGCGAATGAAAAAGAGTCCACCAGTCGGAGGAAAGGTCGGCGCCATTGGCGAAGTTCTGAGCGTTACCGCCCGCGACATTCGCGGTGGATACCGTGCTCTTGAGTGGACGATCAGTATATTCGCTGACGTCGGGGGCAGCAGGCTTCTTGAAGTCGGGGCCCACTGCGCAGCCCGCGACTGGAAACCACGCCAAAGTCGCGAAAAACAATACAAGGCGCGAGGCAGAAAAATTGCCGAAGGACGAAAAGCCCTTTGCCAATTTACATATTGCCCGGTTAGAGTCTGACGAGAGATTTCTCTCGACGCCGTCAACAATCATCTGGTTTAGCCGTTTTTCGCAGAATCAATTCAAGTTGAGGAGTGGAATTCCACCCGACAACGTTCTGATTGCGACAAATGAATCGCGCTCGTGCCCCTACAGAAACTTCTGTCTGGGGAATGCGGACTTAGAGGCGCGGCGGCCCGCGGCTTTGCCAGTCATGCGCGGCGGCGTTAGATGGCGCCCGCGCTGAGAGGACGAACGTGATGGATTTTAACCACACGACGAAAAGATGGGGAAGCAGTGTTGTTGGTACAAAGAAGACGCCGGCGTGGGTAACCGCTTGACAGAAGTGACAATCCAACGGGCTGCTGTTAAGTGGAATTTTGCTTTGCGCAGGCTGCGGGGTGGCCACCATGTCAGCGACGCCGAAGCCTTGCGACAGACTGTGGATATGAGTCTGGGTGAAATACGATTGCAGTGCGAAGGCGAACACGGCAAATAACACGACAAGGCGCGACGCGGAACCTGAACGCGCGAATCTCGAATAACCAGGCGCGGCACTCGTCATAAAGCCAGCAATCTACCGAACTCCGTAAGGATAGTGCTCCTTCGCGTACAATTTCGCAATCCGACCGGAAACATGGCCGTTTTTGCTGCAAAAAAGTTGAACGGCCAGGGAACTCCGGTCTCAATTTGGAGGGGTTCCTACCCAATTTTACCAAAGAAAAGCGCACTCACTCGACGATAGCTGACCCGCGAAGAGCATGGCTCAGCTGCTCCTCGAATTTTTCGGCGCGAAAGAGGCACCTGGCGGATCTCGACAAAGCGTGCCCTAGCTTCTGGACGTCTCTCCAATCTTAAGCTGCCGGGTCTGAGTGCGGCGCAGTATCAGCAAGCCGTGAAAAGCGCGCCGCGTGATCATAACGACGTGATAAAGGGCATGAAGTTGGGACGATCCTTTGATGCCTGTCCCTTCCGAAAACTATATCCGACAATATTGGTGGTGCAAGCCGCCGAGGATATCGCGCGCGGCGATGGTGTCCCTTCCGAAAACCTTATCCGAGGTTTTTTTGGGCTGGAAGAGGAATCGGTTAATGATCTGAAGCCATGGCGGACTTGGTCAGGCTTTTGTGGGGCTTCGTTCTGGACTACCTGCGCTCGCACGAGCAGGTGCGAGCC
>JANYAR010000182.1 GCA_025361185.1 Alphaproteobacteria bacterium
GAGATGGTGATGCCGGGGGACAATATCTCGGTGGAAGTCGAGCTGATTGTTCCGATCGCGATGGAAGAGAAGCTGCGCTTCGCCATTCGCGAAGGTGGCCGCACCGTCGGTGCCGGCGTCGTCGCAAAGATCTTGAAGTAAATCAGGCCGGATATCGAAGGATCAATCCCATGCAAAGTCAGAATATCCGCATCCGGCTCAAAGCCTTCGATCACCGGATTCTCGACAATTCGACGCGAGAGATCGTCAACACGGCCAAGCGCACCGGCGCCCAGGTGAGGGGCCCGATTCCGCTCCCCACCGGCATCGAGCGCTTTACCGTCAACCGCTCGGCCCATGTCGACAAGAAAAGCCGCGAACAGTTCGAAATCCGGACGCATAAGCGTCTGCTCGACATCATCGAGCCCACGCCGCAGACCGTCGATGCTTTGATGAAGCTCGATCTGGCTGCCGGTGTGGACGTCGAAATCAAGTTGTAAGGAGCGTCAGGTGCGCACAGGCGTCATCACGCAGAAGATCGGTATGACCCGTCTGTTTTTGGCAGACGGTACGCATGTTCCGGTCACCGTTCTGAAGCTCGACGGCTGCGCCGTCGTGGCGATCCGAAATCAGGAGAAGGACGGCTATACCGCCGTCCAGCTCGGTTCGGGCTTTGCCAAGCCGAAGAACACCCCGAAGGCGGAGCGCGGCCATTTTGCCAAGGCTGAAATCGAACCTCGCCGCAAGGTCGCGGAATTCCGCGTCGATGCCGGCAACCTGCTGGAAGTGGGCGACCTGCTGCAGGCCGACCATTTCGTGCCGGGCCAGAAGGTGGACGTCACCGGCGTTTCCATCGGCCGCGGCTTCACCGGCGCGATGAAGCGCTGGAACTTTGCCGGCCTGGAAGCCTCGCATGGCGTCTCCATCTCTCACCGTTCGCTCGGCGGTACCGGCGGGCGCCAGGATCCGGGCAAGACCTTCAAGAACAAGAAGATGCACGGCCATTACGGCGACGAAAACATCACCACCCAGAATTTGGAAGTGGCGAAGGTCGATGTCGAACGCGGCTTGATCATGATCCGCGGCGCGGTGCCCGGTTCCAAGGGTGGCTGGGTGATGGTGCGCGATGCCGTCAAGCGGCCGCACAAGGGCGTGCCGATGCCGGCTTCCGTCAAGAAGCGCGCCAGTGCTGCAGCGGCCCCCGCCGAAGCACAGGCCGCCGAACAGAATGCCTCATCTAACGAGGCTGGGGCATAAGCGATGAAAACCAAAGTCCTCAATCTTGACAACAAGGCCGCCGGCGACGTCGAGCTGAACGACGCCATCTTCGGCCTGGAACCGCGCCAGGACCTGATCCAGCGCGTGGTGGTGTGGCAACTCGCCAAGCGCCGCAGCGGTCAGCACCAGGTGTTGACCCGCGGCGAGGTCAACCGCACCAAGCATCGTTTCGGCAAGCAGAAGGGCGGCGGTACCGCCCGTCACGGCGCCCGTTCGGCTCCGCTGTTCGTGGGCGGCGCCAAGGCGATGGGCCCGGTCAATCACTCCCATGAGTTCGACTTGCCCAAGAAGGTCAAGGCGCTCGGCCTGAAGCACGCTCTGTCGTCCAAGGCCAAGGCTGGTTCGATCGTCATTCTCGACGAAGCCAAGTCCAAGGACATCAAGACGGGCGCGCTGGCCAAGCAGTTCGACAAGATGAAGCTCGGCCGCGCTTTGGTGGTCGATGGCGAGTTCGACAAGAACTTCCAGCTCTCCGCCCGCAATCTGGCCAATGTGGCGCTGCTGCCCGTGGCTGGCATCAACGTCTATGACATCATGAAGAGCGACAAGCTGGTCCTGACCACTGCCGCCGTCAAAGCGATCGAGGCGCGACTGGGATGAGCATCAATTATGGCGTGATCCTGTCACCCGTGATCACCGAAAAAGCGACGCGCATGACCGAGTCCAACCAGGTCGTGTTCCGCGTCACGCTCGACGCCACCAAGCCCGCCATCGCCAAGGCCGTGTCCGACCTGTTCAAGGTCAAGGTCAAGGCGGTGAACACGATCATCGTCAAGGGCAAGCGCAAGGCATCGCGCGGCAAGGCCTATACGCGTTCCGACATCAAGAAAGCGATCGTGACCCTGGAAGAGGGCCACCAGATCGACATCACAACGGGTCTCTAAGCCATGGCTCTGAAACAATATAAGCCCAGGACTCCCGGCACCCGCCAGCTGGTGCTGGTGGACCGTTCCGAATTGCACAAGGGCGGCCCGATCAAGGCGCTGACCGAAGGCAAGACCTCCAAGGGCGGCCGCAACAATACCGGGCGCATCGTGGTGCGTTACCAGGGCGGCGGTCACAAGCAGCGCTATCGCCTGATCGATTTCAAGCGCAACAAGTTCAATGAGCCCGCGACCGTCGAGCGCATGGAATATGACCCCAATCGCACCGCCTTTATCGCGCTGATCAAGTACAAGGACGGCACGCTCAACTACATCCTGGCGCCGCAGCGCCTGAATGTCGGCGACAGCGTGGTGTCGGGCGAGAAGGTCGACATCAAGGTCGGCAACGCCATGCCGCTGAGCGCCATGCCGGTCGGCACCATCGTCCACAATATCGAGATGAAGCCGGGCAAGGGCGGCCAGGTGGCGCGCAGCGCCGGCGCCTATGCCCAGTATCTGGGCCGCGATGCCGGTTATGCGCTGATCCGCCTGAATTCATCGGAAGTGCGCAAGATTCCGCTGACCTGCATGGCCACGGTGGGCGCGGTGTCCAACCCCGACCATATGAACGAAGTGATCGGCAAGGCCGGCCGCAATGTCTGGAAGGGCAAGCGCCCCCATGTCCGTGGCACCGCGATGAACCCGATTGACCATCCCCATGGCGGCGGCGAAGGCCGCACCAAGGGCGGCCGCCATCCGGTCACGCCCTGGGGCAAGCCCACCAAGGGCGGCAAGACGCGCAAGAACAAGCGGACCACGAAGTTCATCGTGCGGACGCGCAAAGGCAAGGCAAGCACATGACCCGTTCCGTTTGGAAAGGCCCGTTCGTCGACGGTTACATACTGAAGAAGGCGGAAGCCGCTCGCGCCTCCGGCCGAAAGGATGTGATCAAGACCTGGTCGCGCCGTTCCACCATCCTGCCGCAGTTCGTCGGCATCACCTTCGGCGTTTATAACGGCCACAAGCACATTCCCGTGCTGGTGACCGAAGACATGGTCGGTCACAAGCTGGGCGAATTCTCGCCCACACGTACCTTCCACGGCCATACCGGCGCCGGCGACAAGAAGGCGAAGAGGGCTTAAATGGGCAAGGACTCCCGCGCGCGCGTGCTGGCCGACCATCAGGCGATGGCGATTGCCCGCAATATCCGTGTTTCTCCCCGCAAGCTGAACCTGGTGGCGCAGCAGATCCGCGGCCAGAGGGTCGATCGCGCCCTGAACGTGCTGACCTTCTCGCAGAAGCGTATCGCCGGTGTCGTCAAGAAGGCGCTGCAGTCGGCCATCGCCAATGCCGAGAACAATCACGACCTGGATGTCGATGACTTGGTGGTCAAGGAAGCCAGCGTCGGCAAGAATTTGGTGATGAAACGCTTCCATGCGCGCGCGCGCGGCAATGCCGGCGGCATCGAGAAATTCTTCAGCCAGCTCACCATCATCGTCGAAGAAAAGCGCGAGGAAGCGCCGAAGAAAGAAGAAGCCAAGGCCGCCGCGCCGAAAGGCAAGACGGAAGGCAAGACGGAAGGCAAGACTGCCGGCAAAAAGACTTCGGGCAAAGCGCCCGCGAAGAAACCTGCGGCCAAAAAGGCCAAGAAGGAAACCGCCTAATGGGTCAGAAAGTTAATCCGACCGGACTGCGCCTCGGCATCAACCGCACGTGGGACTCGCGCTGGTATGCGGGCAAGCGCGAATACGGCAAGCTGCTGCAGGAAGACATCAAGATCCGCGAATATCTCAGCGACAAGCTGAAGGCCGCGGGCGTCTCGCGCGTCATCATCGAGCGTCCCCACAAGAAGTGCCGCGTCACCATCCACTCGGCCCGTCCGGGCGTGGTGATCGGCAAGAAGGGCGCCGACATCGAAAAGCTGAAGAGCGACGTCCAGAAGTTCACCGCCGACGAGGTGCATCTGAACATCGTGGAAATCCGCAAGCCGGAAGTTGATTCCAAGCTGGTCGCCGAGAATATCGCCCAGCAGCTGGAACGCCGGGTCGCGTTCCGCCGCGTGATGAAGCGTTCGGTGCAGACCGCCATGCGCCTGGGCGCGCTGGGCATCCGTATCACCTGTTCGGGCCGTCTGGGCGGCGCGGAAATCGCGCGCGTGGAATGGTACCGCGAAGGGCGCGTGCCGCTGCATACCTTGCGCGCCGATATCGACTATGGCGTCGCCACGGCTTTCACCACCTATGGCACCTGCGGCGTCAAGGTCTGGATCTTCAAGGGCGAGATCATGGAGCACGATCCCTTCGCCACCGAGAGGCGCCAGGCCGAAGCAGCCGAAAGCGGCAACCGTCCGCCCAGAGAACGTGAGCGCGAACGCGCTCCCGCCGTCGCGGAGTAAAAGAGAACAACCATGCTGTCACCCAAACGCACGAAATTCCGCAAGCAGTTCAAGGGCCGTATCCACGGCGCCTCGAAGGCAGGCACCACCTTGAATTTCGGCGCCTATGGCCTCAAGGCCCTGGAGCCGGAACGCCTGAACGCGCGCGAGATCGAGGCGGCGCGCCGCGCCATTACCCGCCAGATGAAGCGCGCGGGGCGCGTGTGGATTCGCATCTTCCCGGATGTGCCGGTGTCCAAGAAGCCGGCCGAAGTCCGCATGGGTTCGGGCAAGGGCGCGCCGGAATTCTGGGTCGCCAAGGTCAAGCCGGGCCGCATTCTGTTCGAGATCGATGGTGTGGATCTGGCGACCGCCAAGGAAGCCATGCGTCTGGGCCAGGCCAAGCTTTCCATCGCGACCAAGTTCGTCGCGCGCAGCGGATTGTGAGGAACTGAAGATGGCTAAAGCTAAGAAAGCTGCCCCGAAGAAGTCCGCTAAGAAGACGACCGCCGTCAAGGCGGCGTCGAAGGGCGACGACTTCCGCGCCAAGAGTGCCGACGAGCTGAACAGCCAGCTCTCGAACCTGCAGAAAGAGCAGTTCAACCTGCGCTTTCAGCGCGCCAACGGCCAGGTCGACAATACCGGCCGCATCCGCGTGTTGCGCCGCGATATCGCGCGCATCCAGACCGTTCTCACCGAGCAGCGCCGCGCTGCCCAGGCCAAGGGTTAAGACCATGCCGAAACGAATCCTTCAGGGCACCGTCGTCAGCGATAAGAACAAGAAGACCGTCGTGGTGAAGGTGGAGCGCCGCTTCATCCATCCGGTGATGGGCAAGACCGTGCGCCGTTCGAAGAAATATCACGCCCATGACGAAAAGGGCGAGTTCAAGATCGGTGATGTCGTACGCATTCAGGAATGCCGGCCTCTTTCCAAGCTCAAGAGCTGGGAAGTGCTGGAACGCGTCAGCAAGTAAGCGGCGCGATAAGGAGTTGAAGTCATGATTCAGATGTCCACAGAACTCGACGTCGCCGACAATTCCGGCGCCAAGAGCGTGATGTGCATCAAGGTGTTGGGCGGTTCGCACCGCCGCTACGCCGATGTCGGCGACATCATTGTGGTGTCGGTCAAGGAAGCCATTCCGCGCGGCCGCGTGAAGAAGGGCGAGGTTCTCAAGGCCGTGGTGGTCAGAACCGCCAAGGGCGTGCGCCGTCCCGATGGCAGCCTGATCCGTTTCGACGGCAATGCCGCGGTACTGGTGAACGCGCAGGGCGAACCGATCGGCACCCGCATCTTCGGACCGGTGACCCGCGAGCTGCGCAACAAGGGTCAGATGAAGATCATTTCGCTCGCCCCGGAGGTTCTGTGATGAGCAATATCCGCAAGGGTGACAGCGTCATCGTCATTTCCGGCAGCGACAAGGGCAAGAAGGGCTCTGTGCTGAAAGTGTTCCCCAAGGAAAATCGGGCTTTGGTCCAGGGCGTCAATCTGGTCAAGCGCCATCAGCGCCAGACCCAGACGCAGCAGGCCGGGATCGTGACCAAGGAAGCACGCATCCATCTTTCGAATATCGCGCATGTCGATCCCAAGTCGGGCAAGGCCACGCGCATTGGAGCCAAGACGCTGGGCGACGGCCGCAAGGTCCGCTTTGCGAAGAAGTCGGGTGAGGTCATCGATGTCTGACGCAGGTAGCAAGAACAGAAACCCGCAAGAGGCCGCTAGGGCCGATGCGAAGGCAGCCAAGGCGAGCAAGCGCCGTGAAGTGAACACCGGCACGCAAGTATCGGTAGGCGAGCACGCGCGCGAGGCCGGTTATGTGCCGCGCTTCAAGAAGCGCTACCACGACACCATCAAGCCCGCTTTGATGCAGAAGTTCGGTTACAAGAACGTCCTGCAGGTGCCGAAGCTGAACAAGGTCGTGCTGAATATCGGCGCGGGCGAGGCGGCTTCCGACGGTAAGAAGATCCTGCAGGCGGTGAACGACCTGACCGCCATTGCCGGCCAGAAGTCGGTGCAGACTCGCGCCAAGAAGGCGATCGCGACCTTCAAGATCCGCGAAGGTCTGCCGATCGGCGCCAAGGTCACCTTGCGCGGCGATGTGATGTACGAATTTGTCGACCGCCTGATTACCACGGCGCTGCCGCGCGTGCGCGACTTTCGGGGCGTCAACCCCAAGTCGTTCGATGGCCGCGGCAATTACGCGATGGGCATGAAGGAACACGTCGTGTTCCTGGAAATCGACTATGACAAGACGGAATCGGTGTGGGGAATGGACATTGTGTTCAACACCTCCGCGAAGACCGACGAGGAAGCCAAGGCTTTGCTCGAAGGCTTCCAGTTCCCCTTCACGAAGAATTGAGGCGCTAGACATGGCGAAGACTTCCCAGATCAACCGCAACAAGAAGCGCGAAAAGCTGGTGGCCCAATATGCCGGCCGGCGCGCCGAGCTGAAGAAGATTGCCGACGACATGAAGGTTCCCGCCGAAGACCGCTTTGCCGCGCGTCTGAAGCTGGCCAAGCTGCCGCGCAATTCTTCCAAGGTTCGCATCCACCATCGCTGCGAACTGTCGGGCCGCTCCAAGGGCTATTACCGCAAGGTGAAGATGTCTCGTATCGCGCTGCGGTCGCTTTCAAATTTCGGCCAGATCCCCGGTATGACCAAGGCGAGCTGGTAAGGAGAAGACATGATCATCGACCCGATTGGCGATCTTCTGACTCGCATCCGCAATGGCCAGATGCGGCGCAAGGCCAAAATCAGTTCGCCCAACTCGCGCCTGCGCATCCGGCTGCTCGACGTGCTGCAGGCCGAAGGTTTCATCCGCGGCTATGCGGAAGTTGAGACCAAGGGGCACAAGGAGCTGGAAATCGAACTGAAATATCATGACGGCGAGCCGGTTATCCGCGAACTCAAGCGCATATCCACGCCCGGCCGCCGCGTTTATTCCTCTGTCAGCGAACTCAAGCCGCATCGTCAGGGTCTAGGTGTGTCCATCTTGTCCACGCCGCAGGGCGTGATGACGGACAACTCCGCCCGCGAGAAGAATGTCGGCGGCGAAGTTCTCTGTCAGGTGTTCTAAGGAGCGACCATGTCTCGTATTGGCAAAAAAGCGATCGCGCTCCCCAAGGGCGTCACCGCGTCGGTGGATGGGCAGACCGTCAAGGTCAAGGGTCCCAAGGGTGAACTCAGCGTCAAGCTGGTGGCGGAAGTCACCGCCACGGTCGATGACCATGGCATTCACGTGACGCCGCGCAAGGATATGGAGCGGGCGCCCCAGATGTGGGGATTGTCGCGCACCCTGGTCAACAATCTGGTGAACGGCGTTACCACCGGCTTCACCCAGAAGCTGGAAATCCAGGGCGTCGGCTATCGCGCGGCGGTGCAGGGCAAGGTGCTGAACCTGCAGCTCGGCTTCAGTCATGATGTGCCGTATCAGATCCCGGCCGGCATCACTATCGTCACCGAAAAACCCACCATGATTTCGGTGTCGGGCATCGATAAGCAGCTGGTCGGCCAGGTCGCCGCCGAGATTCGTTCCTGGCGCCCACCGGAGCCCTATAAGGGCAAGGGCGTTCGTTATGAAGGCGAATATGTCCGCCGCAAGGAAGGCAAGAAGAAGTAATGACCAAGGACCTCTTCAAGAAGCGCCAATCGCGCAACCGTCACCGCCTCACCACTCATGGCACGCGTCCGCGCCTGTCGGTGTTCCGTTCGGGCAGGCATATCTATGCCCAGGTCATCGACGATATTGGGGCCGTGACCTTGGCCAGCGCCTCGACCAACGAGAAGGACGGCAAGGAAGCCAAGTCCTGGAACGTGGACGCGGCCTCCAGCGTGGGTAAGAAGATCGCCGAACGCACCATTGCCAAGGGCGTCAAGCAGGTCATGTTCGACCGTGGCGGCTATATTTATCATGGGCGCATCAAGGCGCTTGCAGATGCGGCCCGCGCGAGCGGCCTTGAGTTTTAAAAGGATAAACTGATGGCACGCGAAGGACAGCAGCGGGACTCCAAGGAAGGCGGCGGACGTGATCGCGGCCGTGGCCGTGGCCGCGACAAGGAAGACCGCGACAGCGACCTGATCGACAAACTGGTGCACATCAATCGTGTCGCCAAGGTCGTCAAGGGTGGCCGCCGTTTCGGCTTCGCCGCCCTCGTGGTGGTGGGCGATGGCAATGGCCGCGTCGGCTTTGGCCATGGCAAGGCGCGCGAAGTGCCGGAAGCCATCCGCAAGGCGACCGACGCCGCCAAGCGCGCGCTGATCAAGATTCCGCTCAAGGATGGCCGCACCCTGCATCATGAAGTGCGCGGCCATCACGGCGCGGGCAAGGTTCTGGTCCGTCCCGCGCCGGCCGGTACCGGCATCATCGCCGGCGGCCCGATGCGCGCTGTGTTCGAGGCGCTGGGCGTGGGCGATGTCGTGTCCAAGTCGCTGGGCACGTCCAACCCCTACAACATGGTGCGCGCCACGTTTGACGCGCTGAAGAATCAGCAAAGTCCCCGCATGGTGGCAGCCCGCCGTGGGCGCAGCGTGTCGGAAATCTTGGCCCGCCGCGAAGACCCCACCGCCGAAGCGTCCGCCTAACAAGAGTTAAGAGAGAAAAGTCATGGCCGAGAAAAAAGCAAAGACGGGCAAGACGGTTACGGTGCGCCAGATCCGCAGCGCCAACCGCAAGCCTGAAATTCAGGCCGCGACCCTGCGTGGGCTCGGCCTCGGCAAGATCCGCCGCACCCGTACCCTGGAAGATACTCCCTCGGTTCGCGGCATGATCCACGCGGTCAAGCACCTCGTCGAGATCGTCGAAGAAGGCAAGTAGAACATGAAGCTCAATCAGATCGCCAACAATCCGGGCGCCCACAAGCGCAAAGACAAGCTCGGCCGCGGTTCCTCCTCGGGACTGGGCAAGACCTCGGGCCGCGGCGTCAAGGGCGCCAAGGCCCGTACCGGCAATCAGGTGCATGGCTTTGAAGGCGGCCAGATGCCGCTGCATATGCGCATGCCCAAGCGCGGTTTCCGCAACATTTTCGGAACCGATTTCGCGGAAGTGAACCTGAACCGTATCCAGAAGGCGATCGACAACAAGAAGCTGAAGGCCGGCGAAAAGATCACCGAAGACGTCCTGCGCAAGGCGGGCCTGGCGCACAAGAGCCGCGATGGCGTTCGCCTGCTGGGCAAGGGCTCCATCACCGCCAAGATCGATATCGAAGTGGCGGGTGTCAGCGCATCGGCCAAGGAAGCGGTCGAAAAGGCCGGCGGCAGCGTCACCACGACCTACCAGAAGAAAGTTTACAGCGCCAAGAAGGGTGGACCGGGCAAGCGCCAGACGCGCCGTGCGGAAGCCGCCAAGAAGCGCGAAGCGCGCAAGGCATGAGTTTGGGCCGCCCCGCTCGTAACGGCGGGGCGGTATCCCCATATAGGACCCGTCCCGCGTTGGGGAAAACGGTCCGGCCGGTGCGGTTCATCGGCGTGTTTCTGGGAGCAGCTTGATGGCGTCCGCAGCCGAACAACTGGCAGCCAATTTCAACTTCGGCTCCATCTCCAAGGCCAAGGAGTTGCGCAGCCGCATCTTCTTCACCCTGGGCGCGCTGATCGTGGCGCGCCTGGGCAGCTATATCCCCATGCCCGGAATCGACCCGGCCGCGCTGGCCCTGCAGATGCAGCAGACCGGCGGCGGCATGCTCGACATCTTCAATACCTTGTCGGGTGGCGCGGTCGGCCGCATGGCGGTCTTCGCCCTGGGCATCATGCCCTACATCTCGGCCTCCATCATCATTCAGCTGATGACGACGGTGTTTCCCGAACTGGAGGCGCTGAAAAAGGAAGGTGAGGCGGGACGCAAAATTATCAATCAATACACCCGCTACTTCACGGTGGCGTTGGCCATGATCCAGGCCTATGGCATCGCGCTGGGGTTGGAACATTTGGGCGGCCAGAGCCATATCGTCATCCATCCCGGCTTTTTCTTCCGCATCGGCGCGGTGATCACCCTGACCGGCGGCACCATGCTGCTGATGTGGATCGGCGAGCAGATCACCAGCCGCGGCGTGGGCAACGGCATTTCGCTGATCATTTTCTCCGGCATCGTGGCGCGCTTCCCCACCCTTCTCGGCCAGACCCTGGAACAGGCGCGCACCGGCGCCACCAATCCGCTGCTGATCATCTTCTTCGCGGTATTCACCGCGGCGCTGGTGGGCTTCATCGTCTTCATGGAGCGCGCCCAGCGCCGGCTGTTTGTGACGTATCCCAAGCGTCAGGTGGGCAACAAGGTCTATGGCGGCGATTCCTCGCATCTACCGCTGAAGCTGAATGTTTCGGGCGTGATCCCGCCGATCTTCGCGTCGTCCATCCTTTTGCTGCCCACCACGGTCGCCAGCTTCAACGCCCAGAATCTGCCGGAATGGCTGCAGCTGGTCGTCACCTACCTCAGCCGCGGTCAGCCGCTTTATCTGTTTCTGTATGCGGCGCTGATCCTTTTCTTTGCCTTCTTCTATACCTCCATTGTCTTCAATCCCGAGGAGACGGCGGAAAATCTGAAGAAATATGGCGGCGTCTTTCCCGGCATTCGTCCCGGCAAGAAGAGCGCGCAGTTCATCGACTATACGCTCACCCGTATCACCGTGATCGGCGCGCTGTATCTGGCGTTCGTCTGCCTGATCCCGGAATTCATGTTCTACAAGTACAACCTGTCCTTCTCGCTGGGCGGCACCTCGATCCTGATCGTGGTTTCGGTCACCATGGATACGGTGGCGCAGATCCAGAGCCATCTGGTGGCGCAGCAATATGAAGGCCTGCTGAAGAAATCCAAATTGCGAGGAGCGCGGCGGTGAATCTGGTTCTGTTCGGGCCCCCGGGGGCGGGCAAGGGCACCCAATCCAAGATCATCACCGAAAAGCGCGGACTGCCGCAGCTTTCCACCGGCGATATGCTGCGTGCGGCCATCCAGGCGGGTACGGCGTTGGGCCTGTCCGTGAAGGCGACAATCGACAAGGGCGAATTGGTCTCGGACGATACCGTGATCCGCATCATCGCCGAACGTTACGACCAGTCCGATGCCGCGAATGGCGCGGTGTTCGACGGCTTTCCCCGCACCATTCCCCAGGCCGAAGCCCTGGACGCCATGTTGGCCGAACGGGGCAAGAAGATCGATCTGGTGCTGGAACTGAAGGTGGATGACGCCGTTCTTCTCAGCCGGGTCGAGGCCCGCATCAAGGCGGGTGGGGTGTTGCGCACGGACGACACGCCGCAGACCCTGGCGCGCCGCCTGGACGTGTATTACCGCAACACCGCCCCGCTGATCGATTATTACCGCCGGCAGGGCAAACTTAAGACGGTGGACGGCATGGCCGAGATTGCGGCCGTGACCGCCCAGATAGCCGCTATTCTGGGGGGGGTACCGGCCTGAGAGGTAGGGCATGGGGCCCCCGCCGGGCCAGCTCGGCGTCGCTAGGGGCTGGACGCCCGTCGTTACAGGCTGGACGCCTTAACGACTGGACGAAAATAAGCCCCGGCCGGGAGTTGACGGGAGGGGGGCTATTCCTATAATCCGCGCCCTCGCGACAGTTTTCCTGTCATTTCGGTGGTTTAGGGGCGTTTTAACAGGCCGCCCAGGCTCCGGTTTGGCCGGGTTTTGCGCAGACATTATTTTATTAACACGTTCAACGGCTTAGAAGCCTTCGGAGACACTCAGTGGCACGTATCGCCGGCGTCAATATCCCGACCCAGAAGCGAGTCGAAATCGGCCTTCGCTATATCCATGGCATCGGGCCGCATACCGCGCACAAAATTATCACCCAGCTGGGGATCGATCCGGCCCGCCGGGTCAGTGATTTGACCGAATCCGAGGTCATCCAGATCCGCGAAGTCATCGATCGCGACTTTATGGTCGAAGGCGATCTGCGCCGTGACGTCGCCATGAATATCAAGCGCTTGATGGACCTGGGCTGCTATCGCGGCCTCAGACACCGCAAGAGCCTGCCGGTTCGCGGACAGCGTACTCACACCAACGCCCGCACCCGCAAAGGCCCTGCCAAAGCGATCGCCGGTAAGAAGAAGGTCACCAAGTAAGCCATGGCCGAAGCAGCAAACAAGGCCGCCAAAAGCGCTGGCCGTGCCCGCAAGAAAGAAAAGAAGAACGTGGTTGTCGGCGTGGCGCATGTCGCCGCCACCTTCAACAACACCATCATCACCATCACCGACCCGCAGGGTAATGCTGTGTCCTGGTCGTCTGCCGGCACGATGGGCTTCAAGGGTTCGCGCAAGTCCACGCCCTATGCGGCGCAGATGGCCGCCGAAGACGCCGGCCGCAAGGCGGTCGAGCACGGCATGCGCACTTTGGAAGTCGAAGTTTCAGGCCCTGGTTCGGGCCGCGAGTCGGCGTTGCGCGCGCTGCAGGCCGTGGGCCTCGTCGTCACCTCGATCCGCGATGTGACGCCTATACCCCACAATGGCTGCCGTCCGCCCAAGCGTCGCCGCGTTTAAGCCCCGGGAGCGTTGGCGAAAAAGTGAGAGTCACTTTTGCGGCAACGCGACCAGAATGAGAAAGTTTCGGACATACCACTAACCCGTCGAACGTATGGGCATGGTCCGACATGCCCGGGACACGATGAGGAAAACATGTTTCAGAAGAACTGGCAGGAACTGATTAAGCCCGGCAAGCTCAAGACCGAATCCGGTCATGATGCGGGCCGCACCGCAACCATCACCGCCGAACCGCTGGAACGCGGCTTCGGCCTGACCTTGGGCAATTCGCTGCGCCGCGTGCTGCTGTCCTCGCTGCAGGGCGCCGCCGTGACCGCGATCTCGATCGAGGGCGTGCTGCACGAATTCTCCTCCATTCAGGGCGTGCGCGAAGACGTCACCGACATCGTGCTCAACGTGAAGCTGATCGCACTGCGCATGCATGCCGAAGGTCCCAAGCGCGTCAGCCTGCGCAAGCAGGGTCCGGGCGAAGTGAAGGCCGGCGATATCCAGACCAGCGCCGACATCGAAATCCTCAATCCCGAACTGGTGCTCTGCACCCTGGACGAGAAGGTGGATTTCCGCATGGAACTCACCATCGCGACCGGCAAGGGTTATGTCCCCGCCGACCGCAACCGTCCCGAAGACGCGCCCATCGGTCTGATCCCGGTGGACTCGCTGTTCAGCCCGGTGAAGAAGGTCTCCTACAAGGTCGAGAACACCCGCGAGGGCCAGATTCTCGACTATGACAAGCTGACCCTGACCGTGGAAACCAATGGCGCCGTCACGCCGGACAATGCGGTGGCCTATGCCGCGCGCATCCTGCAGGATCAGCTTCAGGTCTTCATCAACTTCGAAGAGCCGCGCGAGCGCGCCACCGAGGAAGCCAAGCCCGATCTGGCCTTCAATCCGGTGCTGCTCAAGAAGGTGGACGAGCTGGAATTGTCGGTGCGTTCGGCCAACTGCCTGAAGAACGACAACATCGTCTACATCGGCGATTTGATCCAGAAGACGGAAGCCGAGATGTTGCGCACGCCGAACTTCGGCCGCAAGTCGCTGAACGAGATCAAGGCGGTTCTGGCCGAGATGGGTCTGCATCTGGGTATGGAAGTGCCCGGTTGGCCGCCGGAGAATATCGAAGACCTCGCCAAGCGTTACGAAGACCAATACTGATTTTTTAGAAAGACACTGCCATGCGTCACGGCAATCAAGGCCGCAAGTTCAACCGCACCGCTTCGCACCGCAAGGCGATGTGGGGCAATATGACTGCCGCGCTGATCAAGCATGAGCAGATCAAGACCACCTTGCCCAAGGCCAAGGATCTGCGCCCGGTGATCGAAAAGCTGGTGACCCTGTCGCGCCGTGGGCCTGCGGACCTCCACGCCCGCCGCCAGGCGCTGGCCCAGATCAAGGACGCCGATCAGGTGACCAAACTGTTCGACGTGATCGGTCCGCGCTACAAGGGCCGTCCCGGCGGTTATACCCGCGTGCTCAAGGCCGGTTTTCGCCATGGCGACAATGCGCCGATGGCGATCATCGAGTTCATCGACCGCGACGAAAGCGCCAAGGGCCAGGATTCCGGACCCGTGGAAGTCGAAGCGGGCGCCGAGGCCTGATTTTCGCCAAACTCTGAATGTGATTGGGGCGGCAGAAATGCCGCCCTTATTTTTTGGCCTACCGCTTCGCTACTTGAGGCCTTTTTTGTTTGGCCCACTACGCGTTGAGGCCCTTTGTCGTTCTGGGACGTTGTGACTTTTGGTTTGGAACTTTCGAAAGGTCATGGCCATGCGCAAACACTTGTTCTTGCTTCCTCTTCTGGCGGTTGCCGCTTGCGGCCCCAGCGACCGCTGTGAGGCGCCGCCGCAGCCCAAGCTGTTGTCGGCCGGGAACCTGAGCCTGGATCAAAAGGCCGACGCCATGGGCCTGCCGCCCTCACAGGTGCCGCGGGATGCGGCCGGCGGGCCGGCCATCGAGGACTATGTCGCCCGCCACAATAGGGCCGTCCAGGTTGGCTATTGCGTCGAGAACGAAGCCTATAAGGCGCGCGGCATGAAGGACGAGATGAGCACGGTGGCTCATGCGGTGATGGCGACTTGCAAGGAAAGCAACGAGTCTGACACCCTGGCGACGGTGCTGGAATATCGCAACTGCGCGGTGGGCAACAAATAGAGCGGGCCGGGATCGGGACTGTTATAGGCGGGGCGTGATGAAGAAAATTTTGATTGCCGGCGCCGCTATGGCCGTGATCGGCGCTGCCGGTTTTGCAATGCCGGCCCTGACAGCCGATAGTAGGGTGGCCGACAACAAGCTGGCCGCCACCAAACCGGCAGCGGAACCTTTGCGCCTGCCGCCGCCCGCGCGCGCGCCGCTTGTTCCCGCTTCGATGGGACAGGTGCAGCTGACTTTCGCGCCGGTGGTCAAGCGCGTGGTTCCCGCCGTGGTCAACGTCTATGCCCGCAGCGTCGTGCAGCAGCAGGTCAACCCCTTATTCAATGATCCGTTCTTCTCGCAGTTTTTCGGCGCCACGCCGGAAATGCGCCAGCGCGTGCAGCAAAGCTTGGGTTCGGGCGTCATCGTGCGCGGCGACGGCATCATTCTGACCAACAATCATGTGGTGGAAGGCGGCACCGATATCGTCGTGGCGCTATCGGACAAGCGCGAGTTCAAGGCCAAGGTTCTGCTGGCCGATCCACGCGTCGATCTGGCGGTGCTGAAGATCGACACGAAGGGCGAGCGTCTGCCGGCCGTGCCCTTTGCCGATTCCGACACGGTGCAGGTCGGCGATCTGGTGCTGGCGGTGGGCGATCCCTTCGGCGTCGGCCAAACCGTGACCATGGGCATTGTCTCGGCCCTGGCGCGCACCCAGATCTCGGCCAGCGATTATCAATTCTTCATCCAGACCGACGCCGCGATAAATCCCGGCAACAGCGGCGGGGCATTGATCACCACCGACGGACGGCTGGCCGGCATCAACACCGCCATCGTATCGCGCAGCGGCGGCAATGTGGGTATCGGTTTCGCCATTCCCGCCAATCTGGCCCGGCGCGTGGTGGAGGGCGTGGAAGGCGGCCAGAAGAACGGCTCCACCACCACGGCGCAACTGGCCTGGGTCGGCGCCAGCGGCCAGCCGGTCACCAGCGATATTGCCGCCAGCCTGGGCCTGGCGCGTCCGGGCGGGGTGCTGATCAAGGAAATCTATCCCGGCGGCCCGCTGGCGCGCGCCGGGGTAAAATCCGGCGAGGTCATCCAGTCGATGGACGGCACAGCGGTGGATGACATGCAGTCGCTGAATTATCGCACCGCCACCCATCGCGCGGGCGACAGCGTGAAGCTGCATGTTGCCTCCGGCAAGACGGGGCGCGATGTGACGGTGGCGCTGGCCCTGCCGCCGGAAAATCCGCCGCGCGAGCTCACCACCATCGCGGGGCGCAATCCCCTGACCGGGGCACGGGTGGAAAATATCTCTCCCGCCGCCGCCACCGAGCTGCAGATGGATGTGATGGCCAAGGGCGTGGCGATCGTGGCGGTCAATTCCGACGGGATCGCGGCGCGTTATGGTTTTCAACCAGGCGACATCGTGCGCAGTATCAATGGCGTCGCCGTCGGCCGTGTGGGCGAGTTGGTGCGCACCCTCAATGCCGCGAGCCGCTGGGACATGGTGGTGGAACGCGGCGGGCGCAGACTCAGTCTTTCGGTGGAGGGGTGAGGAGCGTTTCGCCGTGCGTCAGCACGGCGAACGAAATGATCCAGCAGATCATTTCGAGCGACGAACGCCGCGAGCTTGGGCGAGCGGCCGGGGGCAGTCCCGCGCAACGCCCCGCAGGATCGTCCTTCCGCGGGGCTTGGCCGGCAGCAAGGTTGCGGGTATCGTGGGCCCCGACGCTTGGGCTGAAACGCCATGAAACGCGGATACGCAGCATCCATTCTTCTCGCGGTTCTGCTGCTTTCGCTCCCCGTGTCAGCGCAGAATAAAACTGAATCCGTAACCGTGACCGGCCAGGCGGCGCAAAAGCGCATGGAAATCATGCGCAGCTTTACCGGTTCCTATGTTGTGCCATCCAGGACCATCGGCAAGGTCGCCCGCTGGGTCAATCCGATCTGTCCGCTCATCATCGGTCTGCAACCGGACCAAAAATTGGCGGTGAGCGAGCGGATCAAGAAAGATGCCAAATTGGTGGGGGCGCCGGTGCAGGCGCGGCAAGCTTGCAGGCCAAACGTCACCGTTGCCTTCGCGATGGACCCTCAGGAATTGATGACGAAAATCATCGATGACCGTTGGGATTTGGCGCAAACCGTCTTCGGCGATATCGACGGTCCGATGCACGCCAGAAAATTGTCGAAAATCTCGTCTCCCATACAGGCCTGGTATGGCACGACGATCAGGGATGTACGTTACTTTCCCGGAAGTCAGGAGATCGCGTATCCCGATGTGACAGGTTATTGCGGGCCATCCACACCATGTTATGTGACTCAAGGCTCTTTTTTGGACGATGGGCTTAAAAGTGTTTTCTCCACCGTGTTTGTTGTTGTCGATCTCAAAAAAATTGCCGGTCGCGAGATCGGCACCATCGCAGATTACGTCGCCATGCTGGCCCTGTCCCAGACGGACGCCTTCGCGACCTGCCGCAACCTGCCCAGCATTACGAATTTTCTGATACCGGATTGCGATGCGAGCCTTAAAACGGCGGCCTTGTCTGATGCCGATCTCGCCTTCTTGCGTGGTGTCTATAAGACGAATGCCAGCGAAAGATTGAATCTGCAGATCGGCGACATTGTCCGCGAAATGGAAAAGAGCCCGGCAGGGCGGGACGTCAAGCTCCAGGCACCAGAGCAGTCCAATTCGGCCGCCCCGGCGGCAAAATAGTTCGTCCAACGGCTGGCCCCACATTTGACCGTTCACTGGCTGTTGCGCGTCCGGCGCGCTAGTCTCACCGCATGAGCGATCTGTTCGAATCCAGCGACTTGGCTTCCGACGCGCCACGCCCCCTGGCCGACCGGCTGCGGCCCAAGGCGCTGGCCGAGGTGGTTGGGCAGGATCACCTGCTTAATCCCGAAGGCCCGCTGGGCCGCATGGTGGCGAATGGACGGCCCAGTTCCATCATCCTGTGGGGGCCGCCCGGCACCGGCAAGACCACCATTGCACGGCTTCTGTCCAGCGCCTTCAACCTGCACTTTGAACAATTGTCGGCGGTGTTCTCCGGCGTCGCCGAGCTGAAGAAAACCTTCGAAGCGGCACGTCAGCGCCGCCGCATAGGGCAGGGCACGCTTCTTTTCATCGACGAGATTCATCGCTTCAACCGCAGTCAGCAGGACAGTTTCCTGCCCGTGGTGGAGGACGGCACCGTGGTCCTGGTGGGCGCCACCACCGAAAATCCTTCCTTTGAGCTCAACGGTGCGCTGCTGTCGCGCGCCCAGGTGCTGGTGCTGCGCCGCCTGGACGATGCCGCGCTGGAAAAATTGCTGGTCCGGGCCGAGGCGCATTATGGCGAGCCGCTCAAGCTGACCGATGACGCCCGCGCGAGCTTGCGCGCCATGGCCGATGGCGATGGCCGCTATCTGCTCAATCTGGTGGAAGAATTGTCCAGCGTGAAGACGGTGAAGCCGCTGGACACGGCAGCCCTGGTCAGCGCCGTGCAGCGGCGCATGCCGCTTTACGACAAAAGCCGCGAAGAGCATTACAACATCATTTCGGCGCTGCACAAATCCATTCGCGGTTCGGACCCCGACGCGGCGCTCTATTGGCTGGCGCGGATGCTGGCGGGCGGCGAGCAGCCGCTCTTCATCGCCCGCCGCCTGGTGCGCGCCGCGGTGGAGGATATCGGCCTGGCTGATCCTGAGGCCGTGCATCAGGCGTTGGCGGCGAAAGATGTGTTTGATTTCCTGGGATCGCCGGAAGGCGAGCTGGCGCTGGCGCAATGCGTGCTCTATCTCGCCAGCGCGCCCAAATCCAACGCGGTGTACAAGGCGTTGGGCGCGGCCAAGCGGGCGGCGCAGGAACATGGCTCGCTGATGCCGCCCGCCCATATCCTAAACGCCCCCACCAAGCTGATGAAGAATCTGGGCTATGGCGCGGGCTATCAGTATGACCATGACGCCGAAGCCGGTTTTTCCGGCCAGAATTATTTCCCCGACGCCATGGCGCGCGAGCAATTCTATGCGCCCAAGGACACCGGCTTTGAGCGCGAGATTGCCAAGCGGCTGGAATACTGGTCAAAGCTGCGGGCGAAGCGCGAGGAGCGTTTGCGAGAGCAAGAGCGACCGGCAAAGAGGGAGCCATAAATGGGCATGGTGTTTGCCGTGGGCGTCGGCGGCGGCCTGGGCGCCCTGGCGCGTTATTTCATTGCCGGGGCGATTCAGTCGGCGGCAACCGTGTTTCCGTGGGGCATCTTTGTCGTCAATATCAGCGGCGGCTTGCTGATGGGGCTGATCGTGGAAGCCAGCGCGCTGAAACTGAACCTGTCGCCCGATCTTCGCGCCTTCCTCACCGTCGGCATATTGGGCGGCTACACCACCTTTTCCACCTTCTCGCTCGACAGTGTCTTGCTTTTGCAAAAGGGCCAATATGCCCAGGCCGCCTTTTATGTGATCGGCTCGGTGGTGCTCTCCATCTTGGCGCTGATTGCGGGCCTTTGGATCGTGCGCGCGGCCTATGGCTGAAACGCGCACCATTGATGAGGACGATGACGGCATCCGCCTGGACCGCTGGTTCAAGCGGCACTATCCGCTCGTAACCCATGTGCTGCTGGAAAAGCTGCTGCGCAAGGGCGAGGTGCGGCTGGACGGCAAGCGCGCGAAAGCCGCCGACCGCGTCGCGGCGGGACAAGCCATGCGCCTGCCGCC
Source organism: Alphaproteobacteria bacterium (assembly GCA_025361185.1). Taxonomy (GTDB): domain Bacteria; phylum Pseudomonadota; class Alphaproteobacteria; order Micropepsales; family Micropepsaceae; genus Rhizomicrobium. The sequence continues at coordinate 19,788 of JANYAR010000182.1, forward strand.
GCAGGTGGTGCATGCCAAGGACCTGCGCCCCGAAAAAGCGGAAACAAAACATCCGCTGACGTCCAAAGACATGGGAAGCCTGGCGGACCGTATCCTCTATATGGACAAGCAGGTGATCGTGATCGACAAGCCGCCGGGGCTGGCGACCCAGGGTGGCTCGGGTCTCTCCAAGCATGTCGACGGCATGCTGGAGTCCCTGCAGTACGAAAAACCCACAAGGCCCAAGCTGGTGCACCGGCTGGACCGCGATACCTCGGGCGTGCTGCTGATCGCGCGCACGGCATTGGCGGCCTCGGGCCTGTCGGCCAGTCTGGCGTTGCGCGATACGTCCAAAGTCTATTGGGCGCTGACCCGCGGCGTGCCCAAGCAGAAGCACGGCGTGGTCAAGGGCGCGCTGGCCAAGGAGGGCGGCCACGGCCCGCATGGCCGCGACGAACGCATGACGATGACGGACGAGGGCGAGGAGGGCGCCAAATTCTCCCTCACCGAATATGCCGTGATGGCCACAGCGGGCACCGAATTCGCCTGGGTGGCGGCACGGCCCATCACCGGGCGCACCCACCAGATCCGCGTGCACCTGGCGAGTTTGGGAACGCCCATCGTCGGCGATTTCAAATATGGCGGGGCGGAATCGCGCGGGCGCGGCGATATCGCCGACAAGCTGCATCTGCATGCCCGCAGCATCGATATCGGCCGCCCCGATGGCGGGCGGCTGCAGGCCACCGCGCCCTTGCCGCCGCACATGGTCAAGAGCTGGAAGCTGCTGGGATTCGATCCCGACGACAAACGCGATCCCTTTCCCCCGAAGAAAACCAAAAAGAAGAGATGAAGCGCTTCTACAAGGACGTGTCGGTTGCGCCGGTGGACGGCGGCTTTGGCGTGCTGCTGGACGGCAAGCCGGTCAAGACACCGGGACGCAATCCCTTGGCTTTGCCGACGGAAAAATTGGCGAATGCCATCGCGGCGGAATGGCGCGGGCAGGGTGAGGAGGTCATCGCCACCTCGATGCCGCTGCTGCGCCTGGCCAACACCGTGATCGACGGCGTCGCCAACAGCCGCGATGCGGTGATCGATGCCATTCTGCGCTTTGGCGAGAATGATCTTCTGTGCTACCGCGCCCATCAGCCGCCGGAGCTGGCGGCGCGCCAGCGTGCCGGCTGGGACCCGTGGCTTGACTGGGCACAGCAACGGTTCGGCGCGCAGATGACGGTCGCGCAAGGCTTGACCCATGTCGATCAGCCGGCCGAAGCGCTGGCTTCCTTGCGCGGGGCGCTGGAGACATTCGATGCCTTCACCCTGGGCGGATTGCATGTGATCGCGTCCATCACCGGCAGCACGGTGCTGGCGCTGGCCGTGGCCGAAGGCGAGATTTCCACAGCCCAAACCTTTGCCCTGTCGCGGATTGATGAAGCTTACCAGGCGGAAAAATGGGGCGAGGATGCCCAGGCCGCCAAACGCGCCGCGGCGCTGGCGCAGGAGCTGGACAAGGCGGTTGAACTGATCGGGTCTGTCAGATAGTGCAGCGCAAGAAACCGCTACGCGCTCACGCCACGCTGGAAGCCCGGTTGTGGGCGCGGCTCAGGGCTCTGGAGGGTACGCGCTTTCGCCGCAAATCGCCGTTCCGCACCTTCATTCTGGATTTCGTCGAGCATGACCGGAGGCTGGTGATTTCTCTGGAAGGAGGCGAGCCGGGCAAACGCTCCATCCATATCGTGCGCGACCGGCTGCTCAGCGAACAGGGCTATGTGATCCTGCGGCTATGGCGGGGTGAGGCCGAACGGGATCTGCAGGGCGCGCTTCACCGCGTCAAAGCGGTGCTGGAGGACATGGCCACGCCGGACTAAGCGCCTGCTTGAATTGCATAAAGCTTGTGCACACCGTCGTTCTTTCAGGCCGGGCTGTGGCTAACCGCCGCCAGGTGCTGGCGTCCCGCCATCCCTCTGGCTAGGGTTTCGCGCAGTTTATGGGGGGAGGTCTAGGTGTCTGCGATTTTGAAATTGTGCCAGGGCGTTGCGGTACGGACGGTCGATCCCGGAACGATCCTGTTTGCCGAAGGAAAGCGTGATCAGGCGCTCTGTGTTCTGGTCGATGGCGAGGTCGAAATCCTGAAGGATGAATTTCAGGTCAATACGGTTTCGGAACCCGGCGCGGTGTTCGGCGAAATGTCCATCTTGCTTGATGCACCCCATACCGCCACGGTGCGCGCCCGCACCCCGTGCCGCGTCCACATGATCGAGGATGGCGACGCCTTCCTGCGCTCCAACAAGGACATGGCTTACGATCTGCTCAAGATATTGGCTGGGCGGCTGCAAGGCGTGACCACGCACCTGACCAATCTCAACCGCTACGTCCGCGCGATGTAACCCGCCTAGACATCTTCTATCACCGGCCGCGCCGCCAGACGCGCCACCTTGCGCGCGGCATCCTCGATATGCGCCAGGCGCCGCGCCAGAACGTCCATCGCCGCGCTGCCGCCCAAGCTGGTCAGGCTCTCGCGTGGCGGACCCGCCGCGCCAGGCTGGCCCGATTTTCCGTCGGGCTTGAGCAGCGCCACCACCCGTTCGCGCGCCGCCGCGATTGAAGTATCGGCGGCGGGTCCGTCCAGATCCTTGTCGCGCAGTTTCACCAGCACCGGCATGGAGGAGAGGTCCGAGGCCAGCAGGTAGTGTGCCCCCAGCAATTCACCCAGCGAAGCCAGCACGCGGCGATTGGTGTTGGGCTCGTCCGCCAGGCGGCGGATGGCGCCCGACAGTTGCGCCACCGCGTCCAGCGCCTGTTTGCGCGCCAGGCGGTAGCGTTGAGAAACAGGGCCGCGCCGAAGCGCTGCGTCCGCGAAAGCGGTATCGGCCACGAGCAGGCCGCGCACCGTGCGGGGCAGGTCGTCACGTTCCCAGTTGGGCAAAAGATAACTGAAGCCCCAGGACAGGCCCGAACCGATCAAGGTATCGACGATGCGCTCGAAAAATTGCGGATGCACCAGCGGGTCGACGAAATGCAGCAGCAACAGGGATGAGACCGAAGCGCCCACCGCGGTGACGCGATAGGCCACCAGGCCATAGGCATGGCTGGTGCCCACCGCCAGTACGATCAGCAGCAACAGCACGGCCGCGGGCATGGTGTTGATGAAGGTGACGGCCAGGGCGCAGCCGATCAAAGTGCCGGTGACACGGTCCCAGCGGCGCTGGCTGGTGACGCTGTAATTGGCGCGCATGATCAGGGCGATGGTCAGCAGCACCCAGTTGGCATGGGCGAAGCGCGGAAAGATCAGGGTCAGCGCCAGCCCCGTGGTCATCGCCAGCGACAGCCGGATGGCATAGCGCAAGGCGGGCGCGCGCCAGCGCAGTTGATTGACCAGCACGCCGATCCCGCGCGGGGCATCCTGGCGGAACAAGTCCAGGTCCATCTGGTCCGCCAGGTCGCTGGGCGCTGTGGCGTCATCCAAAGCGGTGGCGAGCGCGCCGATGTAAGAGTCCGCCAGCACCAGCTTGTTGGTTGTCGCGGTGAAGGCATGCACGAGCGGATCATCGGGCGCGGCCAGCGCCGCCACGGCGGCCTGCAGCCGCCGGGCTTCGTCGGTCTGATGCCAGGGCATGGCGTGACCATGGCGGGTGCGCAGCGCCAGCGTCAGCCGTTCGACTTCCTCCGCCATCTGGGAGACAAAGCCGTTCAGCTGCCACATCAGCTCGCGCTGCGGGGCGCCGCGCAGCGCCTCCAGATCGGCATCCGACGACAGCACGGTCTCGAACGCGTCCAGCAAGGCGACCAGCGTGTCGATGCGCTTTTTCTGCATGCGATGGCTGCGCCGCGCGAACAGGCTGTCACGCGCCGCCTGCAACCGGTCGGCCAGGGCGGCATGGGTGTCGATCAGGGCGCGAAATCCGGCCGGCCCTTGCGCATCGGGATTGTAGAGCGCGGCCTTGGCGCGCAGATAAGCGGCAAAGGCATGCATCGCTTCGGCCAGCAGCAGGCGGCGGCTGCGGTCGTCGAACAGCCAGGCCACCAGCACGGCATAGACCGTATAGAGCAGGGCGCCGCACACCGTCAGCACCAGGTGATCGGCGGCCTGGGCAGGCCCCGTAAAGGGCTGACCCATGGCGAAGACGAAGGCCAGCACGCAGGTCATGGCCAGGCTCAGCACCCATTTGCCATAGGCCGAGATCAAACCGGTCCAGATGCCGATGAAGGCGGTCGCGATGATAAAAGCCGGCATGGAAAAGCGCGAAAAATCCGACAGCGCGGTAAAAAAACCGGTGCAGAGAAAGGCAAACCCCATGATCCAGATTTTCTGGCGCAGGGGATCGGTGCGGTCGCTGATCGAGACGCAGACCGCGCCGCTGGCTGCCGCGATGGCGGCGGGAAAACCCAGCGCCCAGCCCGCCGTAACGCCGGTCAACCCGACGCCGATGGCGACGTTTATTCCGTTCTCGATATGGGCGCGGAATACGGCCAAAGACACAGAGTGAAGGGACAGGGAGCGGGGGAGGGTTACCATCTTGTCTGGAGAGGGTGTGTGACTATGTTAGGGGCGAGCGAGCAATGAGCGACGATATTACATCCCTGCGGGTGCAAGTGCATGGCTTTGTCCAGGGCGTGGGCTTCCGCGACTTTCTGGTCATGGCAGCGCAACAGCACAAGCTGGACGGCTGGGTGCGCAATTGCGCCGACGGCTCGGTGGAGGCGCTGATCTGCGGCCCCACCAAGGCGGTGGAGATTTTCGTCTCCAGCGCCACCAAGGGGCCGCAAGGCGCCAAGGTCAGCGCGGTGGATTTGCACACCAGCGAACCGCCAACGGAAAAAGGCTTTATCCGGAAACCCTGAGGCGCTGTCTAAAGACGAGGGCGTTTCAGCTCGCGAAAGGCGGAAATCGCGAAGGTCAGCAGCGCAATGAGGCTGAGCAGGCTGCCGATGCCGATCACCGGCTCCAGCGCCTGGTTGCCGGTGGCGAGAAACACCGCCAGGGTCGGGATCATCACCGCCACGCCCAAAGTGGCGCAGACATAGTTGATCCAGGCCAGGCGCGGCGACAGGGTCTCGCGGGTCAGCGCATAAAAGGTGCCGTAGATCGACATGGTCACCCAGCCCAGCAGATTGAGGTGGGCATGCGCCGGCGCCAGCGCGAAATTCTGGGAAACCGCCATGGCGATGCCCCAGCACATTCCCATCGCCAAACACAAAGCGCCCGTCATGAAAAAAGCAGCAGATACGCGCGGCATGAAAGTCCCCCTTATCCGAATATTTTCTGAAAGCCCCGTTTCAGCGCCATGTCCACATCGGCCATGGTGGCCCGTATTCCCAGATCAGCCAAACTGGTAACGCCATGGCCCCGTATCCCGCAAGGGACAATGCCGTCAAAGTGCGAAAGGTCCGGCGCCACGTTCAGCGCCACACCGTGCAATGTCACCCAGCGCCGGATGCGCACGCCCAGCGCCGCGATCTTGTCTTCGCGAGCATTTGAAGTGGAAGAGGGGCCCCGGTGCACCCAGATGCCGACCCGGCCCGCCCGCCGTTCGCCCTTGACGCCCAATTGCGCCAAGGTCTCGATCAGCCATTGTTCCAGGTCGTGGACATAGGCGCGCACATCGGGCTTGCGCGTCCTCAGATCGAGCATCGCATAAGCCACGCGCTGGCCCGGACCATGATAGGTGAACTGGCCGCCGCGTCCGGTGCGAAAGACTGGAAATCGCGCCTCGATCAGGTCGGCGTCGGTGGCGCTGGTGCCGGCGGTGTAGATGGGCGGATGCTCCAGCAGCCAGATTTGTTCGCCCGCCGTCCCTTCGGCGATGGCGGTTGCACGTGCTTCCATTTGCGCCAGGGCATCGGGATAGGCGACCGGGTGGTCGCTTATTCTCCATTCCACCTGGTTCTGGGCTTTTAGAATTGAAGGGGCGGCGTCCAAATTAAGCTTTCCGAAACCATGTTCCGGCACCCTTGCCGGGAGTTTCAACAATGTAAGGGTTGGGTCCATGAGTTCCAATGTCGAGAATGTCAAAGTTGAAATCTCGGTGGTGCTGGGCAGCTCGGTGATACCGATGCACCAGCTGCTGCGCATGGGCCGTGGCGCCGTGATCGAGCTGGACAGCCATCAGGATGACCCCGTGACCATTCTGGCCAATGACAAGCCGGTGGCCAAAGGCGAAATCCACATTCAGGGCGACAAGATCGCGGTTACGGTGGTCGACCTGCTGAAGGGTTATACATAATACAATATTTTACTGTATAATAATTTATTCTCCACTCAATTCTTGCATTTTAGCCCCCGCGGGCATACCTCTCCTCAACTGAGAGGGCTTGATGCTTCCCCTTGTCCTGAACCCCGTCAATCTCAAGGCCGGCCTGGCTGGCCGGGGGCCTGAGCGCGACCGCAGGGCAGCGTTGCTGGCCGAGGCGGGGGTCGAGGTGCGTGTACTGCCCGACGACGCCCCCGACGCCGTCCTGGCCTCCCTGCAGGTGCTGTTTGTGGCGGGCCTGCCGGAAGGCGAAGCCCGCGATCTGGCGGCCCGTGCCCGGGCGCAGGGCGTGCTGGTCAATGTCGAAGATGTGCTGCCGCTTTGCGATTTCCATGTCCCCGCCGTGGTTCGCCGGGGCGACCTGCTGCTGACCGCCTCAACCGGAGGGCAGGTGCCGGGGCTGGCGCGCGTCCTGCGCGAGGCCCTGGCCGACCAGTTCGGGCCGGAATGGTCCGGGCGGCTCAAGGAACTGGGTCTGGCCCGCGCCAAATGGCGCGCCGAAGGTCTGGCCCCGCACGAAGTTTCCCAGAATGTGCGTGACCTTGTCATGCGGATGGGCTGGCTATGAGCAACGTCACCGTTATCGACACCAAGCGTGGGATTGCACCGCGCCCTGGGGCCACTGACGCAACAGTGTCCGCGCATCTGAAAGAATTGCAGGACAAGGCCGCGGGCCGCGACGCCCACGGCATTCTGGAATTGGCGCTCACCGGCGAGTTCGCCGGCAAGACGGCGGTGGTGTCTTCCTTTGGTGCGGAGTCGGCGGTGCTGCTGAAGCTGGTGGCCGATATCGATCCCAATACTCCCATCCTGTTCCTCAATACCGGCAAGCTGTTCGGCGAGACCCTGCGTTATCGCGACCGGCTGCAGGATGTGTTGGGGCTGGGTGATGTCCGCTCGCTGGCGCCCAGCCTGGAAGCGCGCGAGAAGAACGATCCCGACGGCACCTTGTGGTCGCGGGACACCGATGCCTGCTGCGATTTCCGCAAGACCATTCCGCTGGCCAAGGCGCTGGCGCCGTTCCAGGCGCAGGTGACGGGCCGCAAGCGGTTCCAGACCCGTGAGCGTGCCGACATGCTGCCGGTGGAATATTCCGCCGGCCGTTATCGCTTCAACCCGCTGTGGCAGTGGGACCTGCAGCAGCTGGAAGCCTTTGCCGAACGCAACAACCTGCCGCGCCATCCTTTGGTCGAGGACGGTTATCCCTCCATCGGCTGCATGCCCTGCACCCGCCGGGTCCAGGCCGGCGAGGACTACCGCGCCGGCCGCTGGTCGGGCCTGGATAAGGATGAGTGCGGTATCCACCTCACTGACGGCGGCGGCATCTAAGGCTGCTTGCCCTGACGGGGCGCGCTTGCTAAACCCCCCGTCCTACCGGGGATATTTCCCTTTTGATGTGCGGCCATGGCGGAACGGTAGACGCGCTAGCTTGAGGTGCTAGTGGGGCAACCCGTGGAAGTTCGAGTCTTCTTGGCCGCACCATTCATTCGACCCGCGTTGCGGGTCGAATGAATGACAAGCGGCCCTAGGCGGCCTAGCGCCAGCGTAGTGGCCGCGCGTAGGGAGCCGCGCGTCAGGCGAAAGCACTGACTTTTCCATAAAGAACGATCGGGCGTTTGAATGCCAAGCCCGCCCACGCGCTGGCCACGCTCAGAAATGACGATGATCGGCTTACTTGCGTGCCCCAGGCACCGGACCGAGCCGTTTCTTGCCGACAGCGATGTCATCGATCCAAACCGTAAAACCTTCGTCCGTGGCAGGCTGATAATTTGTAAACCCGATCGACAGGGTCTGGAATGCGGCGGGAATTTCGATGCCTTCAAAGTTGCCCGCGCCTTTGTGCTGGCCGATGTCAGCGACTTCCTTCCCATTGACGAAAAACGCATATGACTGTGTCGCGGCATCGACGTGCCATTCGAGCAAACTCCATTCGTCGTTGAATTTCTGCATGGTCGCGGACTTCGGACCGAATTCCTTCCGCCCGTTCGGCGGCTGGACGTTATAGAAATAGTTGAAGTCGCCATTGGGATAAAATAGCAGGGTGGCCAGACGCACATCGATCAGATCATTCGCGAGCGGGCTGGTGGCTTTGCCGTCGACCAAGGTGGCATGAATAAGCCGTCCCGTAGGCATCGGCGTCGGCGTCTTGACCTTATAGTAAAGCCGGCCCCAATGCTCACCGCCAAGCGCCGCGACCTTGTCGGGGGCGAGGCTGATGAAGCGTCCGCCTCTTACAGCGGGCTCAACCCTCAATGCATGCTTGCCGCTGTGGGCCACGCCTTCTTCGACGCCAATGTCACCGGTTTTGGTGAAGCCGGTTGGAACCGCGCCGACGGGCGTTGATTCAAAATCGTCCGATAGAATGGTGCCGGGCGAAGAACGGCTGGCAGGCGGCTGGTTATTGGCGCAGCCGCAAACAACAATACTCAGCGCCACCGCCGCGAATGAAATCTTCATGGAAAGTCCCCAATCCCATTTATCAGGCCCAATTGAACGATGAACCTATCGGCTCACCTTGAAAGGGTCCATATCCCGGTGTTGTCGTTGCCGGTTTCGACTCGGCTATCGACTGGAATGAGAGGGAAGGCGAAGGTTTGGTGCCTAAAATACCTGTAATGCTTCAAAGGGTATTTGGCGTGGAAGCCGTCATCGCCCCGATCAGACACGAACACCAGGCGGCATGGACAAAAAGCCGTGCGCCGCGTGCCAGAACTGGGCCCTGTTGATCCCCAAAACCAGCGCGTGCGCGGCATCGGGCAGGACGATGAACTGCTTGTCGCCGCCCGGCAGCTTGCCGAAGAATTCCTGCAGGTCCGCCATGGTGGCGATGCCGTCAAATTCTCCCCGGGTCAGCAGCACCGGCACGGCAAGTTTCAGCGGATCCACCACCGGCAAATTCGCCGTCATGTCGAGATAGGTGCCGGTGGGCACATCGTCCCCCATCGGCAATTCGGCGGCGATCATCGCCTCGGCCACCGCCATGTCATAAACCTCGGGCTTGTCGCGGGTGAAAATACTGCGGATCTGTTCCGGGCCGCGCGGCCGGCGGGCATGGGTGCGATAGAATTCCGTCTGCTTGGCGCGATCCGTCAGGGTGGGCGAGCCCGCGCCGGTATAGGTGAAGGCGGACAGAACCAGGCGCTCGACATGCTCGCGGTGTTGCTGGGCGAACAGCCCGCAGCGCAACGCGCCCGAGGACTCGCCCATATAGTGATAGCGGCTGCGGCCGGTTTCTTTTTGCAGCACGCTCACGGCGGCCAGAAGATCGGCGGCGCCGCTGGCGATGTCGGAGTTGCTGGCGGTGCGGCTGGAGCGGCCATAGCCTTCGTGATCCATGGTCCAGACGTCATAGCCCAGCCGGGCGAAGGCGTTCATGGTGGAATATTCGCCCTTGCCCGGCACCGTGAGGTCGAAGCTGGAGCGGGAGGAGTTGGACGATCCATGGACCAGGAACAGCACCGGCTTGGGCGGCTCCCCGGCCTTGGGTGCGCCCAGGCGTTTGCGGTACATGTTGAGCCGCACTTCGCCCTTCTGCGCCCAATATTCGCCGCTCCAGATCGCTGCTTGTGCCGCTTCGGCCGGCGCAGCCGCGCCCAGCGCCAGCGCGCCGCCCAGCACAAGGGCGTCGCGCCGCGACGGTCCGGTATTGGTCATGCGATCCTCCACGATTGCGGTGACAGGAGCAATATTCTCCCTTGTTCTGAATTTCTAATTCTGTGAACACGATACATGATTGACCATGCAATCACTGTCCAACTGGCCAACGAACATACGCCTTGATATCCCCGTGCATTCCGCACGCCCCGATGGGTGGGGGCGCCGCGCCAAACAGCCGTTAGGCTTCAAAGCAGCGGTTAGCGGCCTCACCATTGTGTAAGCCCTTGAAAAATCAAGATTGTATCAGAATTCTTGACCGCACATCCATTCGCGCCGCAACGCGGCGCGAATGGATGACAAGCGCGGCCTAGCGCCAGCGGTCGCTAGCGGCAGCGTAGTGCGAGGGCCGCGCGTAGGGCGGCCGGGGCAGGCGAAAACTCAGTCCCACCTTTTTCCGCACCAGTCGCCTTGAATGCCGTTCCGCCCCTGCCGGCCTGGGGATCGCCTATATTGGCAAAAGTTATAGAGGTCCGCGGCCGCCCAGCGGTTACCACTGGCCAGCGGTTACCACTAGGAAGTGTTTCTGCGGTTAAATAAGAAAAATTCCAGGGGCCATCTGCGTGACGTTTCCACCGGACAGGGAAAAATTCAACGTGCCGGAGTCGTTCGCCGGCCGTCTGCCCCATGCGCGCACCTGGATCATCGGCGGTGGACTGCTGGTCCTGGTGCTGGGCGGCTATTGGTATTTGGGCAGCCGTGGCGACAGCGGCGCCGACCGGCGCGGCAATGCCGCCCCGGTGCGGGTGGCGGTGGTGGAACAGCGCGACATGGCGGTGGTCGAGCGCAGTCTGGGCTCGGTCGTCGCCAATACCCTGGTCCAGCTCAGCGCCCGCGTACAGGGAACGCTGGAAAGCGCCCACTTCAAAGAGGGGCAGTTCGTCAAGAAGGACGAGTTGCTGTTCCAGATAGATCCAAGGCCCTTCCAGGCCGCGCTGGCCCAGGCGGAAGCGATCTATCGCCGCGATCAGGCGCAGCTGACCAACGCCCTGCGCGACAAGCAACGCTATGCCACATTGCGCCAGCAGGGCGCGATCTCCGCCCAGCAAAGCGATACCTCCGATACCAATGCCGATGTGGTCTCCGCCACAGTCGCCGCCGACAAGGCGGCGCTGGACATGGCGCGGCTGAACCTGGGCTATTCGCAGATCCGCTCGCCGGTCGATGGCAAGACCGGGCCGATCCTGGTTCAGCCCGGCAACATGATTTCCAGTTCCAACGGCGCCACCGCGGCCCTGGTCACCATCGCGCAGGTGCGGCCGATCAAGATTTCCTTCACCCTGCCGCAGAGCGATCTGCCCCGCATCCAGGCGCGCCAGCAGACCCAGCCGCTACTGGCGAGCTTGGACGTGCACGACCGCGCCGGACACATCCTGGCCGCGCCGGTGGATTTCACCAGCAATATCGTCAGCAATCAAAGCGGCACCATCGAACTGCGCGCCACCTTTGCCAACACCGACCTGTCGCTGGTGCCGGGCCAGCTGGTGAATGTGACGGTGCAGTTGAATGACATTCCCCATGCGCTGGTGGTGGCGCGCGATGCGATCAACGACAGCCCCAGCGGCTCCTTCGTGTTCGTCGTCAGAGAGGGCAAGGCATTCCAGACCCCAGTGGAGGTGTTGACCGATGACGGCACCAACGCCGCCATCTCGGGCAGCGGCGTGGCAGCCGGCGACACCGTGGTGATCGAAGGCCAACTCAGAGTGACGCCGGGCGGCGCGGTGCGGGTGCTGGGCGCCAAGGGCAGCGTCCCTGCGGCGCGCAAGGGCGCGCGGCCCAAGCCATGAATCTTTCCGCGGCCTTCATCAAACGGCCGGTGATGACCTGCCTGGTGATGGCGGCGCTGGTGATATTCGGGCTGTTTGGCTACGCCATCCTGCCGGTCAGCGAACTGCCGAACGTGGATTTCCCCACCATCAGTGTGCAGGCGAATCTGCCGGGGGCCGATCCGGAAACCATGGCCTCGGCGGTGGCGACACCGCTGGAGAATGCCTTTGCCTCGGTGCCGGGTCTGGACACCATGACCTCGCGCAGTTCGCTGGGTAACACCAATATCACTCTGCAGTTCCGCCTGGACCGCAATATCGACAGCGCGTCGACCGACGTGCAGGCGGCGATTTCCGGGGTGTTGCGGCGGCTGCCGCGCAACATGCCCAATCCGCCGAGCCAGCGCAAAAACGATCCGTCGAGCCAGCCGGTCTTTTTCGTCTCGCTCTATTCCGACACGGTGCCGATCTCCAAGGTCGACCAGTATGCCCGCAGCCTGCTGGCGACCCAGCTTTCCACCCTGGATGGCGTTTCCCAGGTCAATATCATGGGGCAGGCGCGCTTTGCCGTGCGCATCCAGGCCGATCCGGCGGCGCTGGCGGCGCGGCATATGAGCCTGCTCGATCTGGCGGCGGCGGCCAGCGCCACCAATACCAACCAGGCATCGGGCACGCTGAACGGCCCCACCAAGAATTCGATCATCCGCTCCGAAGGCCAGCTGGAAAATGCCGGGGCCTTCCGCAAACAGGTGATCGCCTACCGGGACGGCGCGGCGGTGACGTTTGGCGATGTGGCCAGGGTGGTGGACAGTTTTGAGAATGTCCGCTCGATCGACTGGTTGAACGATGAGCGCGCCGTGACGGTGGCGGTGCAGCGTCAGCCTGAATCCAACACCATGGCGATCGTGGACAATATCAACAAGGTGCTGCCGCGCTTTGCCGCCCAACTGCCCGCCGGCATCAAGATGAAGATATTCTATGACCGCAGCGTGACCATCCGCGCCGCGGTCCATGATGTCCAGTTCACCCTGCTGATCGCCACCATGCTGGTGGTGGCGGTGATTTTCCTGTTCCTGCGCAAAGTCAGCGCCACCATTATTCCTTCGCTGGCGCTGCCCATCACCATCCTGGGCACCTTTGGCGGCATGGCGCTTCTGGGCTTCAATCTCGACAATCTGTCGCTGATGGCGCTGACCTTGTCGGTTGGCTTCGTGGTGGATGACGCCATCGTCATGCTGGAGAATATCGTCCGCCATGTCGAGGCGGGAGAAAGTGCCTATCAGGCGGCGCTGCGCGGCTCGCAGGAGATCGGCTTCACCATCCTGTCGATGACGATTTCGCTGGCGGCGGTGTTCATTCCCATTCTGTTCATGAGCGGCATCGTCGGGCGGCTGCTGCACGAATTCGCCATCACCATCATCGTGGCGATCATGATTTCGGGACTGGTCTCCATCACCTTGACGCCGATGCTGTGCGCCCGGGTGCTGAAGGATGAAAAACGCGAACATCATGGCTGGATCTATCGTTGGAACGAAGCGATGTTCCTGCGCCTGCAGCATGAATATGACCGCACCCTGCGCTGGGCGCTGCACCACCGCCGGGTGATCCTGGGGGTGTTTGCCGCCAGCATTGTCGCCAGCGCGGCCCTGTTTGAGATCATGCCGCAGGATTTTTTGCCCAGCGACGATACCGGCTTGTTGCGCGGCAGCGTGCAGACCGCCACCGGCACCTCCTTCGACCAGGTCTCGGTCTATACCCGCCAGGTGATGAAGGTGGTGCAGGACGATCCCAATGTCGCCGATGTTCAGGGTGACGAGGGCGGCGACATGAATATCTCGCTGAAGCCGTTGTCGCAGCGGCCGCTGTCGGCGGACCAGGTGACCACGGAATTGCGGCGCAAGCTGCGCAACATTCCGGGCACCGCCATCACCTTCAACAATCCGCCTATCATCCGCGTCGGCGGACGCTTTGCCCGGTCCAGCTATCAATATACGCTTCAGGGCCTGGACCTGCCGGAATTGCAGCAGGCCTCGCAGGAACTGGTGCAGGCGCTGCAGGATGATCCCACCTTCGTCGGCGTCAACAGCGATCAGGATATGGTTTCGCCATCGGTGCGGGTGGCCATCGACCGGGGCCGCGCCGCCACACTGGGCGTGACCCCGGACGAGATTCAAAGCACCTTGGGCTTGGCCTTTGGCGGCCAGCAGGTCTCGCAGATCTATGCCACCACCGATCAGTATCAGGTGATCCTGGAACTGCTGCCGGAATATCAGCTTGATGCAACCGGGCTGTCCCGGCTCTACCTGCCGGGGACGGGCGGGGCGATGGTGCCGCTGACCGCCGTCACCCAGATCAGCCGCCGCACCATGCCGCCCTATATCAATCATGCCGGGCAGATACCGGCGATCACCGTGTCCTTCGATCTGGCGCCCGGCAAGGCGCTGAGCGATGCGGTGACGGGGGTGAAGAACGCCACCGACCGCATCGGGCTACCGACCAGCGTGCAGGGAAGCTTTGCCGGCACCGCGGCGGCGTTCCAGAGCTCCACCTCCAACATGGGCTGGCTGCTGCTGGTGGCTGTGATCGTGGTCTATATCATCCTGGGCATTCTGTATGAGAGCTTCATTCATCCCCTCACCATCCTGTCGGGTCTGCCCTCGGCGGCGCTGGGCGCGTTGCTGACGCTGTATCTGACGGGCGTGCCGCTGACGCTCTATGCCTTTGTCGGCATGATCATGCTGGTGGGAATCGTCAAGAAGAACGCCATCATGATGATCGATTTTGCACTTCAGCGGCAGCGCGGGCGCGATGCGGTGGCCGCCGCCGACGCCATTTATGAGGCGGCTATCGTGCGTTTTCGCCCCATCATGATGACGACCATGGCGGCGCTGATGGGCACCCTGCCGATAGCGCTGGGATCGGGGATGGGCGCGGACTCGCGCCGTCCGCTGGGATTGTGCGTCACCGGCGGGCTGCTGTTTTCACAATTGCTGACGCTCTACATCACGCCGGTGCTTTATACCTATCTGGAAAATCTGCAGAAGAAGTTCGGCTCCTTCCGCGAAATCGCCGATGACGTCGCTGATGATCGGCCGGCGCCACGCGATGCGCGCTGACATGGCGCGCGCGCATTGCCATAACTCCTTGTTTTTGCTGGAGGTGGGTTTGCGCGGCCGCGTCATTCCTTCTTGCGGCTTGCGTGGCCGCGCCGATGGCCGGACAATGATGTGCCATGAGTTTCGGTGCGCTGCGTGAAAATCCTGCTGATTGAAGACGACAAAGAGACGGCCGCCCATATCGTCTATGCCCTGGGCCGCGATGGCCATGAGGTAAGCGTGTGTCACGATGGCCTGGAGGGGCTGGAAAGCGCGCGCACCGGCGGCTATGCCGCGCTGATCGTGGACCGGATGCTGCCCGGCCTGGATGGACTGAGCCTGGTGCGCCGGCTGCGCGACGAACACAATCTAACACCGGTGCTTTTTCTGACCACGATGAGCGGGATGAACGACCGGGTTGAAGGATTGCAGGGCGGCGGCGACGACTATCTCGCCAAACCCTTCGCGTTTCCCGAGCTTGTTGCGCGCATTCACGCCATCACCCGGCGTGGCGCGCGCGTGGCCGACAGCGAGCCCGTGCGCCTGCGCGCCGCCGATCTGGAGATGGATCTGATCCGGCGCACGGTGCATCGCGGCGGAACGCCCATCGAATTGCAGGCGCAGGAATTCCGTCTGCTGGAATTTCTGCTGCGCCATGCAGGTCAGGTCGTCACCCGCACCATGCTTTTGGAGAATGTGTGGGACCTGCACTTCAACCCGCGCACCAACATCGTGGAAACCCATATGAGCCGGTTGCGCGGCAAGGTGGATCGCGGTCATGGCGACGAGCTGATCCATACGGTACGCGGTGCGGGATACACATTGCGTGCCGATTAGATTTCTCAAGACCGAGGGTTTCCGGCTTTCGGCCATCTATGCCGGAGTTTTTGCGCTTTCGGTCGTGATCCTGGGCGTGTTTGTGCTGGTGATCACCAACCAGGCCTTGCGCGACCAGATCGTAACCTTCTCGGCCTCCGACGTCGCCGCCATCCGCAATGGCTATGCCAGCGAGGGCATTCACGAGGCGCGCGAAGTCATCAACCAGCTGATGACAGGACCGGGATCTTCCGATTTTTATCTGCTGCAGCAGGACGGCAAGGTGGTGGACGGCAATCTGCCCGCGATGCCCGAACGTATCGGCACGGTCGATATTGCGGCATCGCCAGCCACCGGCAATCACGAAGTGCTGGGGGTGGGCGGGTTCCTGGCGCCGGGCCTCTACGTCTTTTCCGGCAGCGGCACGAACCGGCTGCGCGCGGTGCAGACGCATATCCTGAACGTGATGCTGGGCCTCTTCGCGGCGGCGCTGGTGCTGGCGGCGGCCGGCGGCGCGCTGGTGAGCCGCAGCTTCCTGCGCCGCACCGATGCCATGGCCAAGGCCTGCCACGACATCATGCATGGCGATCTCAGACTGCGCATCCCGGTGCGCGGCGCGCGTGATGAACTCGACCGGCTTGCGCAAGCCATCAATCAAATGTTGTCGCGTATCGCGGCGTTGATGGAGAATCTGTCCCAGGTCAGCAACGACATCGCCCATGATCTGCGCACGCCGGTGACGCATTTGCGCCATCGCCTGGAGCGGGCGCGGTCGGACTGTACGACCGCCGAGGACTATCGTGTGGCGCTGGATGCCGCGATCGCGAAAGCCGATGAGATATTGGGCCTGTTTGCGGCGCTGCTGCGCATCGCGCAAATCGAGGGCGGCGCGCGCCGTGCCGCTTTTGCGCCCCTGGATCTCGGCGCGCTGCTGGTACATATGCGCGAACTGTTCGAGCCGGTGGCGGACGATGCAGGCCATGTCCTGACACTGGGCTCTGCCGGCGAAGCTGTTATCCGCGGGGACCGTCAACTTCTGGTCCAGCTTTTTTCCAATTTGATCGAGAATGCCATCGTCCATACGCCGGCCGGCACCCGCATTTCGCTGTCGCTGGCGCCTGCGCCGGGCAGGGTGCCAGACGGGGTGCCAGACAGGGTAATAGTGCGGGTACGCGACGATGGCCCCGGCGTGCCTGCCGAGGAGCATGAGCGGTTGTTCCGCCGCCTTTATCGCCGCGAGGCCAGCCGCTCCCGGCCGGGCAATGGTCTGGGGCTGTCCCTGGCGCTGGCCATCGCGGAACTGCACGGCGCCAGGATCGAGATAGCCGATGTCGCTGGCCCCGGGCTTGCGGTGGATGTTTGCTTTCCTGTGCCGGGCGAGAGCTGAAGCCTTGCGGGATTGGGAAAATTTATACGGGACGGTTGTGGCTCTTTACCAAATAAATTGAGATACTTGGCGCCATCGGGGCACCATCGCCAATCACCCAAGATCACCGCCCAAAATCATGAACATGACGTCCAGGGATATAGGACCCTCTTTTCTCAGAGTTGGGATCGTCGCGGCGCTGCTGCTGCTGGCGGGGTGCGGCAAGAGCGATAAGCCTGCCGAGGCCGAAAAAGAGGCCGCGGAAACTCCGGGCCTCACGCTCAAGGCCGAGGAGGTTGCCAGCCTGGGCATCACCGTGCAGCCGGCTGAGGCGGCCCAGTTCGGCAGCCATGTCAGCGGCTATGGCGTTGTGACGGCGCTGGACACCATCGCCCAGGCAGATTCCGATTTTCTCACCGCGCAGGCGGCGGCGGCGCAGAGCCAGGCCGCTGCGGCGCGCGCCCGGTCTCTTTCCACCGGCGAGGACGCCGCGGTGTCGCGCGAAGTCGCGGAAGCAGCGCAAAGCAAGGCCGCGGCCGATGCGGCCGCGCTGGCGCTGGCCCGGCGCAAGACCGAGGCTGCTTTTGGGCTGCGCTCGCCGTGGCGCGATGCCGCCACCCGGCAGGCGCTGATGCAAAGGCTGGCGGCGGGGACCACAGTTCTGGTGCGCGTGAGTTTTCCCGTAACCGGCGGCGCCGCGCCCAGAAATCTCGAGGTCAGCCGCATGGGCGCGGACAGCAAGACCTGGAAGGCGCATACCGTATGGGATGCGCCCGCCGATGCCGCCGTGCCGGGCCGCAGCTTCTATGCCCTGGTGGACGGCAGCGATCTTGCCCAGAACGAGCGGGTGACAGCCGCAATTCCCACCGGCGCGGCGCAAGCGGGCGCGAATATCCCCGCCACGGCATTGGTGTTCGGGGAAAGCGAGGCCTGGGTCTATGTCCAGACCGCGCCGCGCACCTTCCTGCGCACCAAGGTGGATATCAGCCACCCCATGGGCGAGGGCTATTTCGTCACGGTCATCAAGCCGGGCGACAAGATCGTGGTCGGCGGCGCCGGATTGCTGCTGGCCCATGAAGTGAATCCCAGCACCGAAGCCGGGGACTGAGGCCATGCGCTGGCTTGTCAGTCTTTGTGTGCGCTATGCGGGCACCATTGCGACCTTGACCCTGATCGCGCTGGTGGCCGGCCTGTGGGCGACGCGCAGCGCGCCACTGGACGTGTTCCCGGACTTCGTGCCCTCGGCGGTTGACATCCAGACCGAGGCGCCCGGCTTCACCGCCCAGCAGGTCGAACAGCTGGTCACCAAGCCGATCGAAAACGCGGTAAACGGGACGCCGGGTCTTGCCACCCTGCGCTCGGAATCCATTCCCGGCTTGTCGTTGATCACCATCCAGTTCAGCGACAATATCGATCTCTACAATGCCCGTCAGGGGATATCGGAACGGCTGAGCGAGCTGGGCAGCGTCTTGCCCGCCGGCGTCGGGACACCGAGATTGTCGCCTCTCACCTCCAGTACCATGGACCTGCTCAAGATCGGGCTGCTGTCTGACAAGCTCACGCCCTTCCAGCTGCGCGACCAGGCAGAATGGGTGATGAAGCCCGCTCTGCTGGCGGTTCCGGGTGTCGCCCATGTCATCATATTCGGCGGCGCGGTGCGGCAGATCCAGATCCAGCCCGATGTCGTCCGGATGGCCTCCTATGGCTTTACGCTTACCGATCTGGCGGACGCGGCGCGGGCGGCGCTGGCGCTGCGCGGCGCCGGCTTTGTCGATTTGGCGCATCAGCGGGTGCTGATCCAGACGCCCGTGCCGGCGCCCGACCCGGCGGCGATCAGCGGCGCGGTGCTGGCGGTGCGCGGCAAAACACCCATCACCATCGGCGACATCGCCAAGGTGACCGAAGCCCCGGCGCTGCGCTCAGGCGACGCGCTGATCATGGGCCGTCCCGGCGTACTGTTCTCGCTGGCCAGCCAGTATGGCGCCAACACGCTGGAAACCACGCGCGCCCTGGAAGTGGCGCTGGCGCAATTGACCCCGGCCCTGAAGGCGCAGGGCGTCACGATCTATCCGGCGCTGCACCGGCCGGCGAATTTCATCGAACGGGCACTGAGCTCATTGGAACAGTCGCTGGTGATCGCCGCCATTCTGATCCTGGCGGTACTCTACCTGTTCCTGCGCGACTGGCGCTCGGCCTTCATTACCTTCCTCGCCATTCCCCTGTCGCTGCTGGCGGCGGTGGCGGTGTTGGACCGCATGGGCATGACCCTGAACACCATGACCCTGGGCGGCTTCGCGGTGGCGTTGGGCGTGCTGGTGGATGACGCCATCATCGGCATCGAGAATGTCCTGCGCCGGCTGGGCGAGAATGCCAAGCTGGCGCAGCCCCGTTCGCGGTTCGATGTCATCCGCGACGCGACCCTGGAAGTGCGCGGACCGGTGGTCTATGCGACTCTGGTCGTCATCATTGTCTTCCTGCCGGCGCTGTTCTCCACCAGCGTGCAGGGCAAATTCGTCGGACCGCTGGCACTGGCCTTTATTCTGGCGGTGCTGGCCTCGCTGGCGGTGGCGCTGACCGCCGCGCCCGCTTTGTCGGCGCTGATGCTCAACGCTCGCGATCACCATGCCGATTTCGGCTGGATTCAAAGGATGAAGGCCTGGCAGCAGCGCGGCGTCGGCTTTGTCTACGCGTATTTCCGGATCGTCATAGCGGCGCTGGCGGTGCTGACGGTCGCGGCCGCTGCGCTGTTGCCCTTCCTGGGCGGCAGCTTCATGCCGGATTTCCGCGAAGGCCATTTCGTGATGCAGGTCTCCAGCTCCACGCCCGGCGCTTCGTTGGAGGAAATGATGGCGGTAGGTCAGCGCATCAGCAAGGAGGTGTTGGCGCTGCCCTATGTGGCAACCATCGAACAGCAGATCGGCCGTGCCGCCCTGGGCGAGGACACCTGGGGGCCACACCAGAGCGAATTTCATGTCGAGCTGAAACCCGACGCCACCATCGACCAGAATGAGGCCGAGGATGCCCTGCGGGAAATATTGTCCCACTATCCCGGGCTGCAGAGCGAAGTCGTCACCTTCCTGGGCGACCGTATCAGCGAAAGCTTGACGGGCGAGACCGCGGATATCGCGGTGAAAGTGTTTGGCGACCAGCTCGATACATTGGACGCCACCGGCCAGCGCATTTCCCAGGCCCTGCGCGGCACGCCGGGCATCGCCGACCTTCAGTTCAAGCCGCAAAGCGGCACCCCCACTTTCGCATTGCAGATACAGCCGGCGGCGCTGGTCGCCAACGGGCTCAAGATGCAGGACGTGCTGGATGCGGTGCAAACCGAATATGCCGGCGCCGCGGTGGGCCAGACCTATGCCGGCACCCGCATTGTCGATGTCGCGCTGCTGTTGCCGCAGGCCGCGCGCAACCGGCCCGAACTCCTGTCCTCGCTGATGATCGCCAGTCCCTTCGGTCCTGTGCCGCTGTCGCAGGTGGCACGCGTCGCACCGACGGAAACACGTTTCAAGATCAACCATGACGGGGGGCTGCGTTATGTTTCTCTCACTTTCAATGTGGTGGGCAACTCGCTGCAAGCGACCGCGCAGGCGGCCCAGGCCAAGGTCGCCGCCCTGACGCTGCCGCCGGGCGTCTATGTTGAATTTACCGGCGCGGCGGAAGCGCAGCGCGCCTCGCAGAACCAGATGCTGCTCTATGCCGGTTTTGCCATCGTGCTGATCGGCATGATCCTGTTCATCTGTTTTTCGTGGCGCTCCAACACCTGGCTGGTGCTGGTCAATCTGCCTTTCAGCCTGATTGGCGCGGTGGTGGCCATCGCCTTGACCAGCGGCGGACTGTCGGTGGGGGCGATGGTGGGACTGGTCACCGTGTTCGGGGTCAGCGCCCGCAACGCCATCCTGCTGCTGGCGCATTATGAGCATCTGGTGGAGGTCGAGGGCGCTCCCTGGAACGTGAACACCATTCTGCGCGGCGCCCAGGAACGGTTGGTGCCGATCCTGATGACGGCGGCGGTGACCGCGCTGGGTCTGATGCCGCTGGCGATTGGCTTGCATCGGCCCGGACAGGAAATTGAAGGTCCGATGGCGGTGACGGTGCTGGGCGGCCTGATCAGTTCGACGTTCCTCAATCTGGTGGTGCTGCCGGCCCTGGCAGAACGTTTTGGCGGGCCGAAGCGGGCGGAGGCGCCATGATCCGCAAGCTGCTGCTCTCAGGCGCCATCGTGATCGGTGCTGCGGGCTGCGCCACCACGCCGCCGCCCACACTGCAACCGGGCGACGTGCCGGCTGGCTTTGAACAGAAAGCGCCGGCCAACGCCCCGCTTTGGCCAGCGCGGGACTGGTGGACGAAGTTCGGCGATCCGCAGCTCGCCGCCCTGATGGATCAGGCCCAGGCAAACAACCTCGACATTGTCCAGGCGGCGGCGCGGCTCAGACAGGCCGACGCGCGGGCGCGGCAGGCGGGCGCGGCCCTGCTGCCGACGCTGGGCGCGGGCGCAAACGTCAATACGCTTTTCGGCCAGGCCAATGGCGTTTCCCAGCATGAGACCGACTACAGCGCTGGGCTGCAAGCCAGCTACGAGCTGGACTTCTGGGGCAAGAACCGCGACGCGCTGGATGCGGCACAGGCTGCGGTCCGCGCCAGCCGCGCCGACCGCGCCACGGTGGCGCTCACCGCCACCGCCGCTGTCGCCAACACCTATTTCCAGCTTCTGTCCCTGCGCGAGCGCACTGGCGTGGCGCGCGCCAATCTCAAATCGTCCGAAGCGATATTGAATGTCGTGCAGCGGCGGGTGACGGCGGGCTTTTCCGCCAATGCCGATCTTCTGGCGCAGCGTGCCGCCATGGCGGCGCAGCGGGCCTTGTTGCCGGCGCTGGAACAACAGGAACTGGAAGCGCGCAATGCGCTGGCGATCCTGCTGGGCCGCCCGCCGGAAGGTTTTTCGGTTACGGGCGATGGATTGGGCGCGCTGCTCCCGCCGGCGGTGGCGCCGGGCCTTCCGTCCGCATTGCTGACAAGACGGCCCGATATCATCACGGCGGAAGCCAACCTTGTGGGGGCACATGCCGATCTTGCAGCGGCACGTACCGCTTTCTTTCCTACGATCAGCCTTACGGCCAATGGCGGCATCGCTTATCCGGCGCTGGCCGCGGCGATTGACACTTTGCCGGGTATTGGCTTAGCCGCGGGTGCTGGCGCCGCCTTGGCACAAATCATTTTCGACGGCGGCCGGACGCAGGGGAAGATTGACGAGACCAAGGCACGGGAGGAAGAACTGCTGGCGGCCTATCGTGCGGCGGTGATCGCGTCCTTCTCAGATGTCGAGAATGCGCTGGGCAGTTTTGCCCATCTGGGCGACCAGGAAGCGGCGCTGCGCGACCAGGTGGAGCAGGCACAGAAGGTTCTGGGCGCGGCACAGCGCAAATATACCGCCGGGTCCGCCGATTTCCTGGTGGTCACCGACGCCCAGCGCGCGCTCTATGCCGCGCGCGACCAGCTTTCCGATATCCGCCGCGCGCGGCTGGCCGCGTCGGTGGCGCTGTTCAAAGCGCTGGGCGGCGGCTTTGCCTCGGATGCAGCGGAGCGCCAGCCGAATGGGCCATGACCATCTGACATGATCACGCGACAGCTTAGCGCTATGCTGACGGGGGCAATCGCAAATGCCGTGCACACAGGGGATGCCATGCCGCGCAGTTCTGTCCTGCTTTTTTCCGGGCTGTTCCTGCTCCTCGCCCAGCCGGCCTTTGCCGTAAGCGATGAAATCCAGGTCTATTCCGGCGAGGTCATGCCGGTTGGCGAGGTCGGATTGACCTGGCACAACAATTACGCCTTTGACGGCACCAAGACCCCCGATTTTCCCGGCGGGTTGGTGGACCATCACGCCTATAGCAGCGTCACCGAATGGGCGTATGGCGTGACGCCCTGGTTCGAGGCGGGGCTGTATCTGCCGCTCTTCGCCCACTCCAGCAACCAGGACTGGACCTATAACGGCTTCAAGCTGCGCGCGTTGTTCGTCCAGCCCGACAATGGCGATAAGGATTTTTATTACGGCGTGAATTTCGAATTCAGCTGGAACGAGAAGGTCTGGGATACAAAGGCGAATACCGGCGAGATTCGCCCCATCATCGGCTGGCGCCTGGGTGAGCGTTGGAGCATCACCTTCAATCCCATTCTGGACAATAATTATGAGGGCTTCTCGCGGCTGGATTTCGCCCCGGCAACACGCCTGGACTATAAGATCGATGAGACGTGGACGGTGGCCGCCGAGGAATATGACGATTTCGGCGAGCTGCGCGGCTTTGCGCCGGCCAACCAGCAATCCCATGCGCTGTGGGGCGTAGTGGATTACACCGGCAATCCCATTTCCATCGAGGCGGGCATCGGTTTCGGATTGACGTCGGCCACCGACAGTCTGGCGGTCAAGCTGATGCTGATCAGCGATTTGACCGGGCCGCACGGGCTTTTCGCGGATTAGCCGCACATCCGATGCGGCGAGGGGAGCATTCGACAATGAAAAAAGTCACACTGCTGTTTGTCCTGTTGCCGGTTACGGTATTGTCAGAGGCCGCGCTGGCGCAGGCGACCTATCCCGGGGGCAATCCGCCGCCCAAGCCGGAGCTCACGGAAATCTGGTCGCCGGTGCCGCCCAAGGTGGAACCCGGCAAAGGGCTGGGCGACGCGCCGTCCGACGCCATCATGCTGTTCAACGGCAAGGACCTGTCGGGCTGGGAAAGCGTCAATGGCGGGCCGGCGGAATGGGCGGTGGAAAATGGCGAACTGGTGGACCAGCCCAAGGCGGGCCACATCCAGACCAAACAGAAATTCGGCGACATCCAGCTGCATGTCGAATGGATGATTCCGGTGCTGCCGCCCGAGCGCAAGGGTCAGGACCGCGGCAATAGCGGCGTCTTCCTGCAGGGCCTGTATGAAGTGCAGGTGTTGGACAGCTATGACAACCCCACCTACGTCAATGGCGAGGCGGGCGCGATCTACAAGCAATCCGCGCCGCTGGTGAATGCGCTGAAGCCTGCGCCGGGCTGGCAGGCCTATGACATCGTTTATTATGCGCCGCGCTTCTATAACGACGGCACCCTGGCGGAACCGGCGCGCATCACGGTTTTTCTCAACGGGATTCTGGTGCAAAACAATTTTGCCATCACCGGCCCGACCGACTACCGCATGTTGCCGGCTTACAAGGCGCATGGCGATGGGCCGTTGATGCTTCAGGCGCACAACAATGCGGTGCGGTATCGGAATTTGTGGGTTCGAAAACTTTAGCGGATACTAGCCGGCATAGTAAAGATTGAGCGGCAGGTCGCTATGCTGCACGGCATAGAAAGTCTGCAGCATCATCGCGACGATCCGCCCCGTGCCGGGCGACAGCCGGCCATGGATCGCTTCGCGCGCCACCCCGAACATGCCCGCAGT
>JANYAR010000033.1 GCA_025361185.1 Alphaproteobacteria bacterium
TGGCCTGCACCAAGGCGATCAACGACTGTTCCGGCGCGGTCAGCGTCTATCCCTTGCCGCACATGCCGGTGGTCAAGGATCTGGTGCCCGATCTCACCAATTTCTATGCCCAGTATGCCTCTATCCAACCCTTCCTCAAGACCAAGACGGCGGAGCCCGAAAAGGAATGGACGCAGTCGCCGGAAGACCGCGCCAAGCTGGACGGCCTTTATGAGTGCATCCTGTGCGCCTGCTGTTCGACCTCCTGTCCCAGCTATTGGTGGAACTCCGAACGCTATCTGGGCCCGGCGGCGCTGCTGCAATCCTATCGCTGGCTGATCGACAGCCGCGACGAGCAAACCGGTGAGCGGCTGGACGATCTGGAAGATCCCTTCCGCCTCTATCGCTGCCACACCATCATGAATTGCGCCAATACCTGCCCCAAAGGCCTCAACCCGGCTCAGGCAATCGGCGAAATCAAGCAGATGATGGTCAAGCGCAAAGCCTGACCCGCTGGATTGCCTGCACGGTCTTCAAAAAGAGTGAATGATGTTTCCTGAACGGCTGACCACGGGCTACCAGTCCTTTCTCGATGGCCGCTTTGCTTCCGAGCGCGCCCGCTACCAGCATCTGGCGGGCTTGGGGCAGGCGCCATCGATCATGGTGATCGGCTGCGTCGACAGCCGGGTATCGCCCGAAGTGATCTTTGACGCGGATCCCGGCGAGCTGCTGGTGGCGCGCAATGTCGCCAATCTGGTGCCGCGCTATGAACCGGAAGGGACCCAGCAGCACGGCACCAGCGCGGCGCTGGAATTCGCGGTCAAGGCGCTGAAGGTTTCGCATATCGTGGTCTTGGGCCATGCCTTCTGCGGCGGCATCAAGGCCTTTGCCTCGGACGAGGCGCCGCTCACCTCGAGCGATTTCATTGGCCGCTGGATGCGCCAGATCTCCCCCGCCGCCGACGCCATAGCCACGCCCAAGACGGATTGGGAGGCCTATCTGCGGCAGCTGGAATTCGCCTCGGTCGAACTCAGCCTGAAGAACCTGATGACCTTCCCCTTTGTAAAGGCGGCGGTGGAGCAGGGCGAGCTGCACCTGCATGGCGCCTATTTCGGGGTGGCCTCGGGCAAGTTGCTGGTGCGAGACGAGAAGTCCGGAACGTTCGAGCCCGTCTAGGCGGACTTGGCCGACAGGCGGCGCCAAAGCACCGCGCCGGCCAGATTCGCCAGCCAGCCATGCGGGTCGGCGCCGACCACCTTGATCACCATCTGCACCAGCTTCTGGATATGATGACGGTGGTAGATGGTCATGCTCGCCTGGCCCGCCATCCGCGAGTATTTCTTGCGGTTATAGGGCCTTACGTTCTCTTCTTCAGGCAGAACGTTAGCGCAATAATAGGAATAGGCCAGTTCGTCATCTTCGCTTTCGCGCACCCGTCCCACCGCGATCCAAAGCTTCTTCCATAGCCCCAGATCGGGCTCGGACTGGGCGTTCAGCGTGTCATAGAACAGCTTGTAGTGGCGGTATTCGTCGGCGGCGATTCGGCCGGCGATTTCCGTGAGAACCGGCTCGTCGGACGCGTCGCGGATGGCCGAATAATAGGAAGAGGTGCCGCTTTCCACCACGCAGCGGGCGATCATTTCGCCCCGGCGCGAGCCCCGCACCGAACCTTCCGCGCTGCCGGAAAAATGTGCCGGGGTATAGCCTTTGCGGAAGCGGGCAAAGGCTTCTTCCAGCTTGAAGCTGGGATCGGCCATCTCGGCCCAGCGCCCCAGGGCGCGGCCATGCTGGGCCTCTTCGCGGCCCCACTGCTCGAGGGATGCCAGGGTCTCTTGCCCGGCATCGGCGAAAACCCGCTTCAGATAGGTGACATAGTCGGGGGCATTATATTCCACCAAGGCCGCGGCCTTGATGGCAGCCAGCAGGGCCGGCTCGACCTTGGAAGGGTCGAACAGCGACCAATGGACATCGTCCATGGTCCAGCCCTGCTTGTAGACGGTTGCAACCGTCATGACACGAAAACTCCCCGGTCCAAGCCCCGGTCCGGTGCTTTGATGACGGTTTTATAGCAAAAGATGGGCGGGCGCCCAAGTTCCAGTATTTGTCCGTAGGCGGAGGGGTGAGGCCGGGTCCAGCAAAAGCTCCTATGGGTGCCCGGCCGAACGCCCGCGTCAGCGGGCATAGGCCCTAAAACGCCGCCCTCACCAGTTTCAGATCGTCTACCAACTGCGCCGCCTTCTGACGCTCTTCGTCACTCTTGGCGGCGATTTCGTCTTCCTGGGCGTCGGAGATGCGCTGGTCCAGCACCGCCAGGTCCAGTTCGGTCATCGGCAGGGCTTCCTCGGCCAGGACGGTGATCTTGGCCGGGCCGATCTCGGCAAAGCCGCCGCGGATGAAATAGCGGTCGTCCTTGCCGTCCACATTCACGTCGATCATGCCGGCGCGCAGGGTGGAGACCAGCGGGCTATGGCCCGCCATCACGCCCATATAGCCTTCCGTGCCCGGCACGGTGACCATGTCGGCCTGGGCCGACAGCAGCAGCCGTTCCGGCGAGACCAGATCGAAGGCGATCTTCGCGGCCATGCTTAGGCGGCCTTCGAGGTTTCGGCCGCCATCTTCTGGCCCTTGGCGACGGCTTCTTCGATCGCACCGACCATGTAGAAGGCCTGCTCGGGCAGATGGTCATACTCGCCGTCCACGATCGCCTTGAAGCTGCGGATGGTGTCGGCCAGCTCGACGAACTTGCCGGGCGTGTTGGTGAACTGTTCGGCCACGAAGAAGGGCTGGCTAAAGAAGCGGCTGATCTTGCGGGCGCGTGCCACGGTCAGCTTGTCGTCTTCCGACAGTTCGTCCATGCCCAGAATGGCGATGATGTCCTTCAGCGCCTTGTAGGACTGCAGCACTTCCTGCACCCGGCGGGCGACGGAATAATGCTCCTCGCCGATCACCTGGGGATCGAGAATGCGCGAGGTGGAGTCCAGGGGATCGATCGCCGGGAAGATGCCCAGCGAGGCGATGTCGCGCGACAGCACGGTGGTGGCATCCAGATGCGCGAAGGAGGCGGCAGGCGCCGGGTCGGTCAAATCGTCCGCCGGCACATAAATCGCCTGCACCGAGGTGATCGAACCCTTGTTGGTGGAGGTGATGCGTTCCTGCAGGTTGCCCATTTCGGTGGCAAGCGTCGGCTGGTAGCCCACGGCGCTGGGGATACGGCCCAACAGCGCCGACACTTCCGAGCCCGCCTGGGTAAAGCGGAAGATGTTGTCGATGAACAGCAGCACGTCCTTGCCTTCCACGTCGCGGAAATATTCGGCGACGGACAGGCCGGTCAGCGCCACGCGGGCGCGGGCGCCCGGCGGCTCGTTCATCTGGCCATAGACCAGGGCGCATTTGCTGCCTTCGGTCGAGCCGTTCTTCTTGGGGTCCACATTGACGTTGGACTCGATCATCTCGTGATAGAGATCGTTGCCTTCGCGGGTGCGTTCGCCCACGCCCGCCAGCACCGAGTAGCCGCCATAGGCCTTGGCGATATTGTTGATCAGTTCCTGCATGGTCACGGTCTTGCCGACGCCAGCGCCGCCAAAGAGCCCGATCTTGCCGCCCTTGGTATAGGGGCAGAGCAGGTCGATCACCTTGATGACGGTGACCAGAATTTCCGTGGTCCCCGCCTGTTCCGCGAAACTCGGCGCTTCACGGTGAATGGACGCGGTGTGCGCGGCGGAAATCGGGC
>JANYAR010000050.1 GCA_025361185.1 Alphaproteobacteria bacterium
GAGATGGTGATGCCGGGGGACAATATCTCGGTGGAAGTCGAGCTGATTGTTCCGATCGCGATGGAAGAGAAGCTGCGCTTCGCCATTCGCGAAGGTGGCCGCACCGTCGGTGCCGGCGTCGTCGCAAAGATCTTGAAGTAAGGCCGTGGCCGGTACCAGCACCGGCCACGACTTGTTTTTCTAGGGGTGTAGCTCAGCTGGTAGAGCATCGGTCTCCAAAACCGAGGGCCGTGGGTTCGAGTCCCCCCGCCCCTGCCAAGTTTGAAGAGGTGAAATGGTTGATGTGACGAAAAAGACGGTGATCGAGGCGGACGCGGAAGCGCCCGTGCCGCGCCGCCGCACCTCGCCGCTGCAGTTCTTTCAGGAAGTGCGCCGCGAGATG
Organism: Alphaproteobacteria bacterium; assembly: GCA_025361185.1. Classification (GTDB taxonomy): domain Bacteria; phylum Pseudomonadota; class Alphaproteobacteria; order Micropepsales; family Micropepsaceae; genus Rhizomicrobium. The sequence continues at coordinate 383 of JANYAR010000050.1, forward strand.
AGCAAGGTCACTTGGCCGAGCTGGAAGGAAACCTGGCTCACCACCATGATGGTGTTCATCATGGTCGGTCTGACCATGGTGTTCTTCTTCTTCGTGGATCTCGTTCTGAGATATGGCGAGATGATTTTGATCGGCGCCCGGAGGCTGTACTGATGAGCGAAGCCGGAACACAGACTGGGATTGGGGCGCACGCGGATGCCCGGTGGTATATCGTCCATACCTATTCGAATTTCGAGAAGAAGGTGTCGGAAGAGATCAAGCGGCAAGCCAAGCTGCAGGATCTCGAGGATCTTGTCGCCGATGTGATTGTGCCGACGGAAGATGTGATCGAGGTCCGCCGCGGCCAGAAGGTCAATTCCGAGCGCAAGTTCCTGCCCGGCTATGTCCTTTTGCACGCCAAGCTGACCGATGAGGTTTACCATCTGGTCAAGAATGTGGCGAAGGTCACGGGCTTTCTGGGCCAGAACAACAAGCCCATGCCGCTGCGCCAGGGCGAGGTCGACCGCATCCTCAATCAGGTGAGCGAGGGCGCGGAGCATCCCAAGTCCACCATCAGTTTCGAGATCGGCGAGCAGGTGCGCGTCGCCGATGGTCCCTTCACATCCTTCACCGGCACGGTGGAAGAAGTCGACGAAGACCGCAGCCGCGTGAAGGTTGCGGTGTCGATTTTCGGCCGCGCCACGCCGGTGGAGCTGGAATATACGCAAGTCGAGAAAATGTAGTGCTTTGTTTGATTGCCGGGCATTCGCCCGGCGGGGCCGGTCCAAGGCCGTGTTTGGACAACCATTAATCCCGCGGGAGAAACGCAAGTTTCGTTTGAACCGCTAAGCCGCAAAAAGGAGGCGGCGAGACATGGCAAAGAAAGTAACTGGTTACATAAAACTGCAGGTGCCCGCAGGCTCTGCCAACCCGTCGCCGCCCATCGGCCCGGCGCTGGGTCAGCGCGGCCTCAACATCATGGAGTTCTGCAAGGCGTTTAACGCCAAGACCCAGGATCAGGAAAAGGGCATGCCGATCCCGGTGACCATCACCGTGTTCTCGGACAAGAGCTTCACCTTCGAGATGAAGACCGCGCCCGCCTCCTTCTTCCTGAAAAAGGCGGCGAAGTTGACCTCGGGCTCCAAGGCGCCGGGCATCACGGTGGCCGGCAGCGTCACCCGCGCCCAGGTGCGCGAAATCGCCCAGGCCAAGATGAAGGACCTGAACGCCAACGACATCGAAAACGCGATGCTCCTGATCGAGGGCTCCGCCCGCTCGATGGGCATCACGGTGAGGGATTAACCGCCATGGCAACCTCCAAGCGTTTCAAGAAAGCCTCCGAAGGCGTGGACGTGAACAAGAGCTACACGGTGGAAGAAGCCGTCAAGCTGGTGAAGGCGCGCGCCACCGCCAAGTTCGACGAGACCATCGAGCTGTCGCTCAATCTGGGCGTGGATCCCAAACATGCCGACCAGATGGTGCGCGGCGTGGTGGCGCTGCCCTCCGGCAGCGGCCGCAGCCTGCGCGTTGCGGTGTTCGCCAAGGGCGCCAAGGCCGAGGAAGCCAAGAAGGCGGGTGCTGATCTGGTGGGCGCCGAAGAGCTCGCCGCCGAAGTCACGGCTGGCAAGATCGACTTTGACCGCTGCATCGCCACGCCCGACATGATGGGCATCGTGGGCCGGCTGGGCAAAGTGCTGGGCCCGCGCAATCTGATGCCCAACCCCAAGGTCGGCACCGTCACCATGGACGTGACCCAGGCGATCAAGGATGCCAAGGGCGGCGCGGTGGAATTCCGCGTCGAAAAGGCGGGCATCGTGCAGGCCGGCGTCGGCAAGGCGAGCTTCACCGAAGACGCCATCGCCGCCAATGTGAAGGCGTTCATCGACGCCGTCATGAAAGCCAGGCCGTCGGGCGCCAAGGGCAACTATATGAAAAAGATTTCCATCTCTTCGACCATGGGTCCGGGCGTGAAGATTTCGCTGGCCTCGGTCGGTGCGGGTGGTGGGGTGGCTTAACGGCCATCACTTAAATTCCGGCGGACGATCGCCGGGACTGTCCGAGACTGCTGGAGCTTCGAAGCCTTTTGGCGAAGGAGCTTAAAATTCTCCAGCATAGACAGGGAATGAAACCGAAATTCGAGGCCATCTTTCATGGGAAAGGGCCTCGCAGTTCGGGTTTGGACCCTGGGGCAGCGTTAGAGCAACAGGGTTGGCACGCGGATCGTCACGCGGGCCGACGTTAGGAGAGCAAAGTGGAAAAAGCCAAAAAGGCGGAAGTCGTTGAAGACCTCAATGGGGTCTTCTCGAAAGCCGGCTCCGTGGTCGTCGCCCACTATACCGGCATGACGGTTGCCGACATGGCCGATCTCCGCTCGCGCATGCGCGCGAACGGGGCATCGTTCCGTGTCGCCAAGAACCGTCTGGCGGTGCGCGCTCTGAAAGGAACGCCGATCGAAGGCATCGCGCATCTGTTCAAGGGGCCGACCGGCATCGCTGTCAGCGATGATCCGATTGCCGCTTCGAAGGTTGTGGCTGCCTACGCCAAGGATAACAACAAGCTTGTGATCCTGGGCGGCGCGGTCGGAAGCACGGCGCTGGATGCCGCGGGTGTCAAAGCCCTCGCCAGCCTGCCGTCGCTGAATGAATTGCGTGGCAAGATCGTTGGGCTGCTTGTGGCGCCCGCGACCAAGATCGCCGGGATTCTTCAAGCCCCCGCCGGTCAGCTTGCCCGTGTCATCGGTGCTTATTCCTCGAAGGACGCGGCTTAAGGCGGCTGCTGCTTAACAACGTAAACATCCAAACCTGAACCCAATAGAAGGAACCTAAGAAATGTCGAAGATCGAAAAGCTCGTTGAAGACCTGTCCGGCCTGACCGTCCTGGAAGCCGCCGACCTGGCCAAGCTTCTGGAAGACAAGTGGGGCGTCTCCGCCGCCGCGCCGGCCGCTGCCGCCGCTCCGGCCGCTGCCGCTGCCGCTCCGGCCGCCGAAAAGACCGAGTTCACCGTCGTCCTGACCGACGCCGGCGACAAGAAGATCAACGTGATCAAGGAAGTGCGTGCGATCACCGGCCTGGGGCTGAAGGAAGCCAAGGACCTGGTCGAAGCCGCTCCCAAGGAAGTGAAGGCGGACGTCAATAAGGACGAAGCCGCCAAGATCAAGAAGCAGCTCGAAGACGCTGGTGCGAAAGTCGAGTTGAAGTAAGGAAGGCGCTCTCGGGTTGAAAAACTCCGTGTGCGTGCATATTTCGTTCACCCACCCCCCATCGGCTAACGCAAGGCCGATGGGTGCGGTGGCTTTTGCCATTGGATTGAAACTGCTGGTTCCCACCCCGGGCAAGAACGGCTCTCGGGCCGTAAAGGATTTTTTCGAATGACTCTCTCCTTCACCGGACGCAAACGCCTTCGCAAGAATTTCGGCAAGATCCAGGAGATCGCACAGATGCCGAACCTCATCGAGGTTCAGCGCACCTCCTATGATCAGTTTCTGCAGCTGGTCAAAGGCGATGTCCGCAAGGACGAGGGCCTGGAAGCGGTATTCCGCCAGGTGTTTCCGATCAAGGATTTCTCGGAATCCTCGTTACTGGAATATGTCGATTATCATTTTGAAGAGCCAAAGTATGACGTCGAGGAGTGCCAGCAGCGCTCCATGACCTATGCCGCGCCGCTGAAGGTGACGCTGCGCCTGATCGTGTTCGATGTGGACCAGGAAACCGGCGCCAAGTCGGTGAAGGACATCAAGGAACAGGACGTCTATATGGGCGACGTCCCCTTCATGACCGAGAACGGCACCTTTGTCGTCAATGGCACCGAGCGCGTTATTGTTTCTCAGATGCACCGCTCGCCGGGCGTCTTCTTCGATCACGACAAGGGCAAGACTCATTCCAGCGGCAAGCTGCTCTTCGCCGCCCGCGTCATTCCCTATCGCGGTTCGTGGCTGGACTTTGAGTTCGACGCCAAGGACATCGTGCATGTGCGCATCGACCGCCGCCGCAAGCTGCCGGCGACGACGTTGCTCTATGCCCTGGGCCTGACCCAGGAAGAGATCCTGGATTATTTCTTCGGCAAGATTTCCTTCAAGCACAACAAGGACGGCAGCTGGACCACGCCGCTGGACGCCGGCTGGATGCGCAACGCCAAGTCCACCTCGGACTGGAAGAACGCCAAGAATGGCGACGTCGTGCTGGAAGCCGGTTCCAAGATCACCGTGCGCTCCTTGCGCAAGCTGGGCGAAGACGGCGTCAAGAACATCGCCTTCTCCCAGGATGAAGTGATCGGCCGTTTCAGCGCGCTGGACATGGTCAATCCGGAAACCGGCGAAATCTATATCGAGGCCGGTGACGAGCTGACCGCCGACAATCTGAAGACGGCGCTGGAAGCGGGCTTCCACGACATCGAAGTCCTGAATATCGACGGCATCAATGTCGGCCCCTATATCCGCAACACCCTGAACGTGGACAAGAACCATTCCCGCGAGCAGGCGCTGATCGACATCTATCGCGTGATGCGTCCGGGCGAACCGCCCACGCTGGATACGGCCGAGACCCTGTTCGGCCAGCTGTTCTTCGATAGCGAACGTTATGACCTGTCGGCGGTCGGCCGGGTGAAGATGAACATGCGCATGGGCCTGGATGCCCCCGACACGATGCGGGTGCTGCGCCGGGACGACATTCTCGCCATCCTCAAGGCGCTGGTGGAACTGCGCGACGGGCGCGGCGAAATCGACGACATCGACAATCTCGGCAATCGCCGCGTGCGCTCGGTGGGCGAGCTGATGGAAAACCAGTTCCGCGTCGGCCTGCTGCGCATGGAGCGCGCCATCAAGGAGCGCATGTCGGCGGTGGACATCGACACCGTGATGCCGCACGATTTGATCAACGCCAAGCCGGTGGCGGCGGCGGTGCGTGAGTTCTTCGGCTCCTCCCAGCTGTCGCAATTCATGGACCAGCAGAATCCGTTGTCGGAACTGACCCACAAGCGCCGCATGTCGGCGCTTGGACCGGGCGGTCTGACGCGCGAACGCGCGGGCTTTGAAGTGCGCGACGTGCATCCGACGCATTATGGCCGCATCTGCCCGATCGAAACGCCGGAAGGCCCCAATATCGGTCTGATCAATTCGCTGGCGACCTTCGCGCGGGTCAACAAATACGGCTTCATCGAAAGCCCGTACCGCAAGGTGAACAACAAGCACCTGACGGACGAGGTGATCTATCTGTCGGCCATGGAAGAAGCGAAGTTCACCATCGCCCAGGCCAATGCCGAACTCGATGCCAAGCGGAAGTTCGTCTCCGACC
>JANYAR010000054.1 GCA_025361185.1 Alphaproteobacteria bacterium
GCGCTGTTTACCCGGGGTGAAACCCAGGCGCTGTGCGTCGCGACCCTTGGCACCGGGCAGGACGAGCAGATCATCGACGCGCTGGAAGGCGAGTATCGCGAGCATTTCATGCTGCATTACAACTTCCCTCCCTACTCGGTCGGTGAGACCGGCCGCATGGGTGCCCCGGGCCGCCGCGAAATCGGCCATGGCAAGCTCGCCTGGCGCGCCATCCATCCGATGCTGCCCAAGAAGGAGGAATTCCCCTACACCATTCGCGTGGTGTCGGAGATCACCGAATCCAATGGTTCGTCCTCGATGGCCACGGTTTGCGGCACGTCGCTGGCGCTGATGGATGCTGGTGTTCCGCTGAAGCGGCCGACCGCCGGTATCGCCATGGGGCTTATTCTTGAGGGCGACCGCTATGCGGTTCTGTCGGACATTCTGGGTGACGAAGATCACCTGGGTGACATGGACTTCAAGGTGGCGGGTACCGAAGAAGGCATCACCAGCCTTCAGATGGACATCAAGATCGCCGGCATCACCGAGGAAATCATGCGCGTGGCGTTGGATCAGGCCAAGGGTGGCCGGCTCCATATCCTGGGCGAAATGAACAAGGCGCTGACCGGCGCCCGTGCCGAGCTGGGCGAACATGCTCCGCGCATCGAGCAGATCAAGATCCCGGTGGACAAGATCCGCGACGTGATCGGCACCGGCGGCAAGGTGATCCGCGAGATCGTGGAAAAGACCGGCGCCAAGATCAATGTCGAGGATGACGGCACCGTGAAGGTGGCGTCGGCCGACGCCGAGTCGATCAAGGCGGCGCTGAAATGGATTCGCGGCCTGACCGCGGAGCCGGAAATCGGCCAGATCTATGACGGCAAGATCGTCAAGGTGATGGACTTTGGCGCTTTCGTGAACTTCTTCGGCCCCAAGGACGGCTTGGTGCATGTCTCGGAACTGGCGCAGAGCCGCGTCTCCAGCCCCAAGGATGTCGTCAAGGAAGGCCAGGCCGTGAAGGTCAAGCTGCTCGGCTTCGATGATCGCGGCAAGGTGCGGCTTTCGATGAAGCAGGTCGACCAGACCACCGGCGAAGACCTGACCAAGAAGGCCACGGCCGAAGCGCCGTCGGCCTGATTGCAGGCTTGAATGCAACATCCGCCCGCGGAGCGCAGGCTTCGCGGGCGGTTTCGTTTGTGCGATGACTGAAATTGCAGACAGTTAACGGTGCTCGGCCATTCTTGAGAGTCGGCGGCGCGCATTGTATTGGTCTTTCATGACCATCCTGATGCGCCTTGTCAGCCTTATCCTGATCGCGGCCGCCCTGGTATTTCTGGGCGCCGATGCGGTGACCTCGCTGGAGCGGGGCGGCGAATTGACGGTGCGCAGCCTGGATGCCATTTGGGGCATGCTTGGTCCGGCCAGCCTGGAATCCTTCAAGAGCTGGGCGCAGAACAATTCCCCGTCCCTGGCACAGGCACTCTATTCCGCCCTGGCTTTGCCGGCCTGGGCGGTGACGGGTGTGCTGGGCGTTATTCTTGCCTTTGTCTTCGGCCGCCGCCATTAGGCGCGTTCTTTTGCGTCGTGAGTTCGTCGCGCCATCGCTCGTGTACGTCTTGTACACGTCGCTCGGCGCTCCTGCTCACGCCGCAAAATCGACGCGCCTAGGGTTCTCGGTTGGCCCCGGGAATCCACAACACATCCCCCATGCCGCCGTCATTGGCGGTGCGCGCCATCACGAACAGGTGATCCGACAGGCGGTTGGCGTAACGCAGCGCCGCGTCATTGATTTTTTCCTGCGCCGCTAAGGCCACCATGGCTGCTTCCGCACGCCGGGCGATGGCGCGCGCTAGATGCAGATGCGCCGCCAGGGCAGTGCCGCCGGGCAGAACGAAAGATGTCAGCGGCGAAAGCTTTTCATTCATTGTGTCGATCTCGCGTTCCAGTCTGTCGACCTGCGCGCCTGAAATCCGCAAGCGCCCCTCAGCCTTGCGGCCATCTTCCGGGGCGCAAAGATCGGCGCCCAGATCGAACAGGTCGTTCTGGATGCGGGCCAGCATGGCATCGCTGTCGCCTTCGGCATCCAGTCTCGCCACGCCGATCGCGCAATTGGTTTCGTCCACCGCGCCGATGGCCGTGATGCGCAGGCTGGTCTTGGAAATCCGGCTGCCGTCACCGAGTCCAGTTTCACCCGAATCCCCTGTTTTTGTGTAGATTTTACTGAGGGTGACCATGTGCTAACCCGGCTCTTGCCCCTCAAATCTTAACGGCTATGATCCGCACAATCTTCAATTATTTAGCCCGTGAATTTGAGTGTCCCCATGCCCGCTTTGGCCCCTGAAATCGTTGAAACCGACCACACCCGCGTCGCCTGTGATGGCGGGGGCGGTGCCTTGGGTCATCCCAAGGTCTTCCTGGAAATGGGCGACGAAGCCTTTGTGGAATGTCCCTATTGCGACAAGCGCTTTGTGCTCAAAGCGGGGCCCTCTTCGCATGGGACTTCACATCATTGAGCGCCCTCAAAAAGGGGGATCACCTCTATCTGATTGACGGCTCGGGCTATCTGTTCCGGGCCTATCATGCTTTGCCGCCGCTGACCCGCAAGTCCGACGGCCTGCCCGTCGGCGCGGTCTCGGGCTATTGCAACATGCTGTGGAAGCTGCTCGAGGATATGAAGGGCGGCGACGCTCCCACCCATCTGGCGATGATCTTCGATGCCGGCGAAAAGACTTTTCGCAACGAGATCTACAAGGAATACAAAGCCCATCGCCCGCCGCCGCCCGAAGACCTGATTCCGCAATTTCCGCTGGTGCGCGATGCCACCCGCGCTTTCGGCGTCGCCTGCGTGGAAATGAAGGGCTTTGAGGCCGACGATTTGATCGCCACCTATGCGCGGGTGGCGCGCGAGGCGGGCGCCCGCTGTACCATCATCTCATCCGACAAGGACCTGATGCAGCTGGTGGTCGACGGCAAGGTCGAAATGCTGGACACGATGAAGAACCGCCGTCTGGCGTCCGCCGAGGTGATGGAGAAATTCGGCGTTGCTCCCGACAAGGTGGTGCAGGTCCAGGCGCTGGCGGGCGATTCCGTCGACAATGTGCCCGGCGTGCCCGGCATCGGCGTCAAGACGGCGGCGGAACTGATCAATATTTATGGCGATGTCGAGACCCTGCTCAAACGCGCGGGCGAGATCAAACAGAACAAGCGCCGCGAAAATCTGATCGAATTTGCCGACAAGGCGCGGATTTCGCTCAAGCTTGTGACCTTGGACAGCCATGTCCCGCTCCAGCACAAGCCCGACGAATTTGCCGTGCATGAGCCTGACCCCAGGGAGCTGATCGCCTTCCTGAAGGCAATGGAATTCAGCACCATCACGCGGCGCGTCGCCACCCATTTCGGCATTGAAGACGCCGATACGATTGCCGCGGCGTCGACGCATGCGGGTGTGCCGCGCCCGGTTTCTCACGACTCAGAATTGGAAGCGCCAGCCCCGGACACCGCCCTGCGCGCACCGATCGACTATACTTCTTATGTCGCGGTGACGACGCCTGCGGATCTGGACCGCTGGATCGCGCGGGCGCGCGAAAAAGGCACGGTCTGCGTGGATACCGAGACCACGTCACTGGACCCCATGGCCGCCAGCCTGTGCGGCGTCAGTCTTGCGCTGGCGCCAGGCGAGGCTTGTTACATCCCCTGCGGTCACCGCAAGGGCGACGGCCTGGCGCTGGATGGCGGAAGTGCGATCGTCCAGATGGACGAGGCTGAAATTCTGGCGCGGCTAAAGCCATTGCTGGAAGACGATTCCGTCCTGAAGATCGGGCAGAACCTGAAATATGACGCGCTGATTTTCCTGCAGCGCGGCATTCGTCTTACCGCGATCGACGACACCATGTTGATGTCCTATGTGCTGGAAGCCGGGCTGCACGGCCATGGCATGGATGAACTCAGCCAGCTGCATCTGTCGCACACACCCATCACCTTCAGCGACGTCACCGGCAAGGGCAAAGACAAGATCGGCTTTGACTGTGTGCCGGTGGCGGAGGCGACAAAATATTCCGCCGAGGACGCCGATGTCACCTTGCGGCTGGCGTTGTTGCTGAAGCCAAAGCTGGCGCAAGCGGGCAAGCGCACCGTGTATGAGACATTGGAGCGGCCGCTGGTGATGGTGCTGGCCGACATGGAGCGCGCGGGTGTGACCGTCGATCCCGACCTGCTGCGCAAACTGTCCAATGATTTCGCCAAGCAGCAGGCGGTGCTGGAAACCGAAATACACAAGCTGGCGGGCGGTGCCTTCAATATCGGCTCGCCCAAACAGCTGGGCGAAATTCTGTTCGATAGAATGGGGCTGGAAGGCGGGCGCAAAACCAAGACCGGCGCCTGGTCCACCGACAGCGATGTTCTGGAAGATGTCGCGGCCCAGGGCCATCCTATGGCCAAAAAGGTGCTGGAATGGCGCGGCCTGGCCAAATTGCGCGGCACCTATACCGACGCGCTTCCCACCTACATCAATGCCAAGACCGGCCGGGTGCACACCTCGTACGCGATGGCCTCCACCTCAACTGGGCGGCTGGCCTCCACCGATCCCAATCTGCAGAATATTCCCGTCAGGACCGAAGAGGGACGGCGCATCCGCCAGGCCTTTGTCGCCGCCAAGGGCGCCAAACTGATCAGCGCTGACTATAGCCAGATCGAACTGCGTCTTCTGGCCCACATCGCCAACATTCCGCAGCTGAAAAAGGCCTTTGCCGACCATCTCGACATTCACGCGATGACGGCGTCGGAGATTTTCGGCGTGCCGATCAAGGGCATGCCCGCTGAAGTGCGCCGCCGGGCCAAGGCGATCAATTTCGGTATCGTCTATGGCATTTCCGGCTTCGGCCTCGCCAATCAGCTCGGCATCCCGCAAAGTGAGGCCAGCGATTACATCAAGAAATATTTTGCCCGCTTTCCGGGAATTCGCGACTATATGGAAGATACCAAGCAATTCGCCCGCGATCATGGCTATGTCGAAACCCTGTTCGGGCGGCGCATCCATATCCGCGAGATCAATTCCAAGATTCAGGGTTTCCGCGGCGGGGCCGAGCGCGCCGCGATCAATGCGCCCATTCAGGGCGCGGCCGCCGACATCATCCGCCGCGCCATGATCCAATTGCCGCCGGCGCTCAGCAACGCCAAACTCAAGGCCACCATGCTGCTGCAGGTGCATGACGAATTGATCTTCGAGGCCCCCGACAAGGATGTCGAAAAGGCGTCCAAGCTGATCACGTCGGTGATGGAGAAGGCGGCGCTGCCGGCGGTGGAAATTTCCGTGCCGCTGGTTGTGGAGGCGCGCGCAGCCGATAATTGGGATGCCGCCCATTGACGCAATCGCGCCGCATCGCCGCGTTCTGCGCGCTGGCGGCCTTGCTGTCCAATCTTGTCATCCAGCGTCTGGTGATGACCGCGCCGGCTCGCTTTGTGATCATTCCCGGCTTGGCCGATTTTAACCCTGCTTGGAATACCGGCGTTTCCTTCAGTCTTTTTGCCCAAAATAGCGTTGCCGGCTGCTATCTGCTGATTGCTATTCTCGCGGTCATCAGCATCGCCGTGGCGGTCATGGCTTGGCGCGCGGCAAGTGTTCTTGCTGCGGCGGGTTTTGGCGTGGTGCTAGGCGGTGCGCTGGGCAATCTCTGGGACCGCGTCCTGCATTGCGCGGTGTTCGATTTCCTGTCGCTGCATCTGGGCAGTCTGCCGCTCTTTGTCTGCAACTTCGCAGACATCGCTATTTCGGCGGGCGTGATTCTTCTGGCAGTGGATAGCGTGTGGACTAAGCCGCGATAGACTTCAGCCCGGTCTCCGCTGTTATTCCAGCCCTGCCCAACGTGTCCATCAGGTCAGCCATGGCCTTTTCATTGTCGGGCGCCTCGCCGGGCTTGGCCTGGGTCGCCATATAGCCGGTGAGAAAACCGGGCTGGGACAGATGGCCCAGGATCAGGGCTCGGGCCCTGGTGGCCAGAACTCCTTCGGTGAGCATGCCGCCCGTGGCCAATTTGAGCAGGCTCTGCGCTCTTTCAACCGGGGACGTCGCGCGCGCCTGGATAGAATCAAACAGCCTGCCGCGCGCCTCCATCTGGACCGCCAGCATATCCAACCTGTTGGATATCTCCTCGCGGGTCACGTCGATAAAGCCCGAGCGGCGCACCCGCGCCTGCAGATTCGCCAGACGCTGCAGCCTATGCAGGATGGGAAGTTTGGGATCGTGAAAGAAGCCCTGGAAGTTCTCGGAAGTCACCACCGGCAATATATAGGTCGAGAGCTGGCGCTTGTTTTCCGCGCCGATGATATTGTCCTCGATGAACAAGATGCGCTCGATCTTTTCGTCGGGTCCGGATTCGGCGATGAACTTGCCCACCGCTTCCTGCACCACCAGCCGCCTGGAGCGCAGCGTGAAGGCGGCGATCAAATCTTCATGGCTGAGGTATTTTCCCACACCCAGCACGATACGGTTGGCCATGGCGCGCAGGGTCTTGAGCTCGTCCACCAGGGACTCGGGGCATAGTCGCTTGTTGCTCTTGAATTCGGCGATAATGCGGTTGGCAATGGCGGTGCGCGCCTCGGGCAAATTATCGGCGGCAAAATGATGGGACAATGCCACCAACCCTTTGCCAGTTGATTCCTCGCTGGGCATCTTGCCCAGGAACAAAGTCACCAGATGGTTCAAGGCCTGGCCGAGATTTTCCGCAGGGCCAATCAGCTCATGCAGCGCCGCCGATCCGCCGAGGATTTCGGACAGGATCGCATCCACCGACGACAGTACCAAATTACGCGGGGCATCCTGCGATGGCGCATTCTCCATGATGGCGATCAGCATCAGGACCTTTTCGTCCCAGCCCTTGGCCTCTTTCAAATGCCGGGCCAGGGCGCCATTGAACACATAGGCGGCGTCGCCCTGAACACTGAGCTGCTGTGCCAGTTCGGAAAACTGGTCGGAGCGCGGATCGGGGAAAAGTCCCTTGCGCTGGTCGCGATAAACACGATTGAAAGCCTGGGTGGTGAGCTCATTGAGGCTCTTGATGATCTTCTGCACGCCGGTCGTGGTGGTCGCCGCCTGCGCCACCGCGACCTTCTGGATGGCGTGCTGCAGAAGCGTGCCGGTTGCTTCCAGCTTTTCCAGCATGTCGGCGCGATGGATCAGCTCGGTGATGGTGATCTTGTTGCGGGCCAGATATTCGATGAGCAGCCGGCTCATGGTCGCGCGCGCATGATAGGAATAAAGATCGTCCGGCTTGAAGCAGGGAAGGGTATGCGGCGCCTCTTCCTGCGCCGGCGCGACCCTCATCTGGTTGTGGCCATCCTCGAAAATCTTGAGGGTGAGGTAGTCGCCGGTCTCGTCATTGTAGGTTTCCTTCACCACCTTGACCCCGGTGGCCTGTTCGCCGGTCATCAGTTCCTGGGCCATGGTGAGGGCGATATCGCGGGACGACACCACTTCGTGCAGTGACCAGCCGCCCTTGGCGCCGACGCGCCGGAAAACTTCGTAATGGATTTCTCGTGCCATGCCCGATGTTGGCGCACTCGGTTTTAAAGGCCGGTTAACCGTACCGAACTTCCGACGCCGTCCCCGGTTCAGGGCAGGGAATGCCCCGAAAGATCATGGATCGCCGGCCGGTCGCCACACAGGACGCAGGCCGAGTCTTTGGGCAGGCGGGCGGTGCGAAATTCCGCGGTAAGCGCCTTATAAGTCAGGATTTTTCCGGCCATACCGGTACCCAGGCCGGCGATTTCCTTCAGCACTTCCAGGCCCTGAAGCGACCCCATGACCCCGGCCGCTGCCCCCAATACGCCCGTTTCCGAGCAATTGGGTGTGGTGCCCGGCGGCGGCGGGGCCGCGAACAGGCAGCGATAACAGGGGCAACCGGGCTCATAGGCTTTATAGGTCGAGAGCTGGCCTTCGAATTCGGTCACCGCCGCCGACACCAGCGGTTTTTGCGCAAAAAAACAGGCGTCGTTGAGCAGGAAACGGGTGGCGAAATTGTCTGAGCCGTCGGCCACAATGTCGTAGTCCGCGATGATCTCCATCGCGTTTGCCGCGGTCAGCCGCAGCTCGTGGGATCGGATCTGGACCCCGGGATTCAAGGCTTTCAGGGCCTCGGCGCCGGCCTCCACCTTGGGCCGGCCAATATCGGCGGTGCGAAACAATATCTGGCGCTGCAAATTGGACAGGCTTACGGCATCGTCATCCACCAGGCCGAGCGTGCCCACGCCAGCGGCCGCCAGATAAAGCGCCGCCGGGCTTCCCAGCCCGCCTGCGCCCACGATCAGCACCCGGGCTCTGCGAATCTTGGCTTGGCCAAGACCACCCACTTCCCGCAACACCAGGTGGCGGGCGTAGCGGTCCAGTTCTTCGTCGCTGAGCATCGCCTTTCCATAAGGCCAAAGCGCGAATTTGTCGCCCGTCTTTGTCGCGGGTCTGGGCCGCAATGCTGCATCGCACCTACCGCCGACGGGCATATCCCGCTCCTGCTCCAACAAGGGTTGGAGCGGCCCGGGGTATTTGGAGTAACATAAGTATAATCAATTACTTACCGCGCAGCATAGAGCGCAGCAAAAGTCACCCATGTTGCAGCTTTTGCTGCAACATGGCGTGCAGCATGGAGCGTCGGCGAAAGCGATCCGAATAAAATAGCGTCAGGCTTTGCGATACACCCACACTTGTGCCGGCGGGATATTGGCCAGCACCAGGTCGGCGCGGGTGACCGCATAGCCTTGCGGCGGCGCCACCGGCGCGTTCGGGCCATAGGAAAATTGGATGATCACACCGCTCGGGGTCAGGCGCTTGGCCAGCGCCTCCATGTAGCCGCGGCGGCGCGGCACCGGATGATTGAGCAGCGGAATGCTGGAAACGATGGCCCCGAATATTGTATCGCGCTGCCCCGCCAAGGTGCGGTCCAGGTCGAAAGCGTCGCCCTGGATAACGGTTGCCCGCGCAAAACGCTCGGCGAGGTGGCGGGCCATTTCCTCGTCATATTCCAGCAAGGTCAGCCGGTCGGGTGAAACGCCATGCTCCAGTATCGCCTCGCTGATCACGCCGGTTCCCACCCCGATCTCCAGCACCGGCCCGGCATGGGGATCGATCTGGCGGGCCATCGCCCTGGCCAATGCCGGGCTGGAAGGAAACAGCGCGCCGATGGATTTGGGCCGGGTGATCAGGGCGCGCAGGAAGCGAATATTGTCGGCAAGGGTGGTGGTCACGGATCGGCCCTGCCTTTAGCGCTGCGAAAAAAGACTAAGTCAAAAGCGCAACCCGGAGAAGCGCCTACTTCTCGCACGTCTTCCAGAATTCTTTCAGCCGGGTAAGGAAACCCTCGGCCTCCGGGTGGGTACCAGACTGGCTCTCGGCCTCGAACTCGCGCAGCAATTCCTTCTGGCGTTTGGTCAGCTTGACGGGGGTCTCCACCGCCAGCTCGACATAAAGATCGCCCCGCTGGGCGCTGCGCAGCACCGGCATGCCCTTGCTGCGAAGACGGAACTGGCGTCCCGGCTGTGTTCCTTCAGGAATGACGACTTTGGCGCGCCCGCCATCCAGGGTCGGAACTTCGATGCTGCCGCCCATCGCTGCGGTCACGAACGATACCGGGGCGCGGCAATGCAGGTCATGGCCATCGCGCTGGAAGATGGCGTGCTCGGCAACCGAAAGGAAAATATAGAGATCGCCGGGCGGTCCGCCGTTGCTGCCCGCAGCCCCTTCGCCCGACAAGCGGATGCGGGTGCCTTCCTCCACGCCGGGCGGGATATCGACATGCAGCGTGCGTTCCTTCTGCACCAGGCCCGATCCGCGGCAGGTCTTGCACGGATTGCGGATGATCTTGCCATTGCCGCGGCAGGCCGAGCAGGTGCGCTCGATGGTGAAGAAGCCCTGGGTCGCCCGGACCTTGCCATGGCCGCCGCAGGTTGTGCAGGTCTCGGGGCTGTGGCCAGGCTCGGCGCCTGATCCGGTACAGGCGTCGCAAGCGACTTGGGTCGGGACATTGATATCGGCGCCGCGCCCCGTGAAGGCCTCTTCCAGAGCGATGCTCAGATTGTAGCGCAGGTCCTGGCCGCGATTCTGGCGCTTGCCGCGGCCCATGCCGCCCATCATCTGGCCGAAAATATCTTCGAACACGTCGCCGAAATCGCCGAACGCACTGCCGGCGCGCGCCCCCGCCGCCCCCATGCCGCCTTCGAAAGCGGCATGCCCGAAACGGTCGTAAGCGGCACGCTTCTGATCATCTTTCAGGACGTCATAGGCTTCGTTGATTTCCTTGAATTTGACTTCGGCGGTGTGGTCGCCCGGATTCTTGTCGGGATGAAATTTCATCGCCAGCTTGCGATAGGCGGATTTCAGGATGTCGCCCGAGGCGCCCTTCTGGCATTCCAGGGTTTCGTAATAGCAGCGCTTCATGGCCCCAGAACTCAACTCGTCCCCCGACTTTTAAATCCTAACCCCCTCCGGCCTTCGCTTCGCCCGAAGTGGGGTCCGCGTGGCGGTCAAGCCACGCGGACGGTCTATGATTAGGCGGCGCCCTTTTTATTGTCGTCCACTTCCTCGAAGTCGGCATCGACAACGTTGTCGTCCGCCTTGTTGCCGGCGCCGGCGGCAGCGGCATCCGCCGCCGCGCTTTCGGACTGCTGCGCCTTGTACATGGCCTCACCCAGCTTCATCGAGGCTTGGGCCAGGGTGTTGGTCTTTTCTTTGATGGCCTCAAGGTCTTCACCCTTGACCGCATCCTTCAGCGACGCGGCGGCGGCTTCGATGGCGGTCTTTTCGTCCGCACCCACCTTGTCGCCATGTTCGCCCACAGCCTTTTCGGTGGAATGAATCAAGGCATCGGCCTGATTCTTGGCTTCCACCAGCTCGCGGCGCTTCTTGTCTTCGGCGGCATGGGCTTCGGCATCCTTGACCATCTTCTGGATGTCGGCGTCCGACAACCCGCCCGAAGCCTGGATGCGGATCTGCTGCTCCTTGCTGGTGGCCTTGTCCTTGGCGGTAACGCTGACAATGCCGTTGGCGTCGATGTCGAAAGTGACTTCGATCTGCGGCACGCCGCGCGGGGCGGGGGGAATGCCCTGCAGGTCGAAGCGGCCGAGGCTCTTATTGTCCGCCGCCATTTCGCGTTCGCCCTGGAACACATTGATGGTGACGGCGCCCTGATTGTCTTCGGCGGTCGAGAAGATGTTGCTCTTCTTGGTGGGGATGGTGGTGTTGCGGTCGATCAGCCGGGTGAAGACGCCGCCCAGGGTTTCGATGCCCAGCGACAGCGGGGTCACGTCCAGCAGCAGCACGTCTTTCACTTCGCCCTTCAGCACGCCGCCCTGAATGGCGGCGCCGATGGCGACCACTTCGTCCGGGTTGACACCCTTGTGCGGCTCCTTGCCGAACAGGGTCTTCACCGCTTCCTGCACCTTGGGCATGCGGGTCATGCCGCCGACCAGGATGACTTCGTCGATCTGGGACGCGGTGACGCCGGCGTCCTTCAGCGCCTGCTTCACGGGGCCGACCGTCTTCTGGATCAGGTCGTCGACCAGCTTTTCCAAGGTGGCGCGGGTGATCTTGATGGTGAGATGTTTGGGGCCGGAAGCATCCGCCGTGATGAAGGGCAGGTTCACTTCGGTTTGCTGCGCGCTGGACAGTTCGATCTTGGCCTTTTCGGCGGCGTCCTTCAGGCGCTGCAGCGCCAAGCGGTCGGTCCGCAGGTCGATGCCGTTCTCTTTCTTGAATTCGTCGGCCAGGAACCCGACAAGGCGATGGTCGAAATCCTCGCCGCCCAGGAAGGTGTCGCCGTTGGTGGACTTCACTTCGAACACGCCGTCGCCGATCTCCAGCACGGAGACGTCGAAGGTGCCGCCGCCAAGGTCATAGACCGCGATGGTGCCGGACTGTTTTTTGTCCAACCCGTAAGCCAGCGCCGCGGCAGTGGGCTCGTTGATGATGCGAAGAACCTCAAGGCCCGCAATCTTGCCGGAATCCTTGGTCGCCTGGCGCTGGGCGTCGTTGAAATAGGCCGGAACGGTGATGATGGCCTGGGTGACTTTCTCGCCCAGATGGGCTTCGGCGGTTTCCTTCATCTTCTGCAGGATGAAGCCCGAGATTTCGCTGGGGGAATATTTCTTGCCGTCGCGTCCCGCGACCCAGGCGTCGCCATTGTCGGCCTTGATGATCTTGTAGGGGACCATGCCCATGTCCTTCTGGGTCATGGGATCGTCGAAGCGGCGCCCGATCAGGCGCTTGATGGCGAAGAAGGTGTGCTCGGGATTGGTGACGCCCTGGCGCTTGGCGGGCTGGCCGATCAGGCGCTCGCCATCCGGGGTAAAGGCGACGATGGACGGGGTGGTGCGGGCGCCTTCCGCATTCTCGATGACCTTGGGGGCCGCGCCCTCCATGACTGCCACGCAGGAGTTGGTGGTGCCCAGGTCGATGCCGATTACTTTAGCCATTCTCTCGTTCCTCTCATTGGGCCTGGCAGCTAAGACCCCCAAGGGCGTCTTCCGATCCATCCCATTGAATTCTTTGACAAAATAAGCCATGGGCCAAACCCATGCTTATACAAGGGGGTATATAGGGAGGGGGGGCGAACTTGCCAAGCCTTTATCGAGCCCGGAACGGATTTTGCCTCGGTTCTATCCGTTCAGCGTCCAGAAGGCGTGCGTCAGGGCGGTGGCGAATAGGGTCCAGGCCAGATAGGGCAGGAGCAACAGTCCGGCCAGCCGGTCGCGCCGGAAAAACAGGATAGCGGTGGCCAGGATCGCCAGATCCAGAACCGCGATTTCGGCCAACGCGGCGCCGATGCGGTGCAGGCCAAAGAAGATCGCGCTCCAGGCGAAATTCAGCGCCAGCTGAGCCGCGAAGACTGCCATCTCGGTGGAGTAAAGGCCGGTGACCTTCCAGACCCGCCAGGCCGCAACCGCCATCGCGATATAAAGCGTGGTCCAGACCGGCGCGAACACCCAATTGGGCGGCGCGATGGCGGGATGGTTCAGCCCCGCATACCAGGTGGGAATCTGCGGCGTGGTGAACAGGCTGGCCAAGGCGCCCACGCCCAGGGTGGTCAGCAGGAAGAAATAAAGGGTGCGCCGTTGTGCCTCTTTGGGGTCTTGGTCGGAATCAAGAAAACTCATCGGGGCCGTTGCGCGTGATCGGCCAGCACGGCGGCGATGCAGGCCGACAATTTCTTGGCAAAAGGAATGTGCAGGAATTCATTGGGGCCATGGGCGTTGGAATGCGGCCCCAACACGCCGGCGACCACAAACTGGGTGCCGGGAAATTTCATCCCCAGCATGGCCATGAAGGGGATGGAGCCGCCTTCGCCATGAAACGCCACGGGCCTACCGAACGCGGCCAGGCTGGCCTGATTGAGCGAGGTCTCCAGCCATGGCGCCAGGGCGGGCGCGTTCCAACCATTGTCGCCGCGCGGTACGTCGAACGTCACTTGG
Organism: Alphaproteobacteria bacterium; assembly: GCA_025361185.1. GTDB lineage: Bacteria > Pseudomonadota > Alphaproteobacteria > Micropepsales > Micropepsaceae > Rhizomicrobium. The sequence goes on from JANYAR010000054.1 coordinate 13,429, forward strand.
GCGTCATGGGGCGGGTCTCTTTCCAGCGCGGTCTTCACCGCGGCGCGCGCCTTCTCGGCCTCCAAGGTGGGCGGCAGGCGCAGCGATAGTTTGGCGGTGGAAAAAGGCAACAGCACATTGCCGCCGTCGGCGGGCAGGGGATAACCGTCCATCGCCGTCACCGCCAGTTGCGGCCGCCAGGTTTTTTCCAAAATCAGATCAGCATTGGCGTTAGCGCTGTTTGTCGGCGCCATGGGCTTGGTGCTGCCGGCAAAGGGAATGCCGGACCAGACTTCATCGCCCAATATCGCGGCGGTCTCGATCGCCTGGCTTTGACGATCCCGTGGAATCTCCACAAACAGGTCAGCCAGCCTCATGCGCCCCGTCATTTCATCCTCGATGCGCGACAGCAGGGCACGCAGGATACGGAAGGACGAGGGTGCGATGCCGCTGGCGGCGCCCGAATGCATGCCTTCGGTCAGAACCCGCACCGTCAGATTGCCCATGACCATGCCGCGCAAGCTGGTCGTCAGCCACAATTGCTCGTAATTGCCTGCGCCGGAATCAAGGCACACCACCAGATCCGGCGTGCCGATGCGGGCGCTGAGATGATCGATATAGAAAGGCAGGTCGGGCGAGCCGGATTCTTCCGACGCCTCGATGACGATGACAATGCGGCCATGAGCGATACCCTGCTGCTTCAGCGCCAGCAAAGCGGCGATGCTGGCGAACATGGCATAGCCGTCATCGGCGCCGCCGCGGCCATAAAGCTTGCCGTCCTTTAAAACTGGCTGCCACGGGCCGGTTCCTTCCGTCCAGCCCAGCATTTCCGGCTGCTTGTCGAGATGGCCATACATCAGCACGGTGGATTCTTTTATGGTCGCTCGTCCGTACGCTGTCGCTACGGACTTCGCCGACGCTCCTGCGTTTCCCGGAACCTCGATGAATATTACCGGCGTGCGGCCCTTCAGGCGCACCACTTCCAGCGACGATCCGGGAAGCTGTTTCAATTTCGCGTTCGCCCAAGCGGCGAACATCGTCACGGCCTTTTCCATATGGCCGTGCGTTTCCCAGTCGGGATCGAAGGTGGGGCTCTTGTTGGGAATCTTGATGTAATCGGTCAGGACCGGGACGATCTCATCGTCCCAGATGCGGTCCATGAATTTCGTAATGCGTTCAAAATTCATCAACGATTGATATCATAGGCCGCGATCACCGCGGCGTTGTAGATCTCGCTCATCTTGGCGCCCAAAGGCGCGATCTGCACCGATTTTTCCAGGCCCACAAGCATCGGACCCATCACGCTGGCCCCGCCCATCTGCTGCAGCAGCTTGGTGGAGATCGAGGCGCTGTGGATTGCCGGCATGATCAGCACATTGGCGGTATCGGTGATGCGGGCAAAGGGATAAAGCGCCAGCTTGTCCTTATCCAGCGCCACATCGACCGCCATCTCGCCATCATATTCGAAATCCGCGCCGCGATTCTCCAGGATCTGCACGGCTTCTATGATGCGCTCGCTGCGCTCGCTGCGCGGAAAGCCGAAGGTGGAGGAGGCCAGCAGCGCCACACGCGGTGTGAGGCCAAAGCGCTTGGCGGCGGCGGCGCCCTGAACGGCGATATCGGCCAGTTGATCGGCGGTGGGCATTTCCGTCACCGATGTGTCGGCGATCAGCACCACGCGGCCTTTGGCGAAAATCACCTGCATCCCGATGGGCCGCTGGCCGGCCGGCGGGTCCAGCACGGTGCGCACATCGGCCAGCGCATTGGCATAGTTGCGGGTGACGCCGGTCACCATGGCGTCGGCATCGCCGGCTTTCAGCATGCAAGCGGCATAGATATTGCGATCGTTGGTCACCATCCGCACCGCGTCGCGGTAAAGCCCGCCGCGCCGCTGAATGCGCTTGTACAGCGCGTCGGTATAGGGTGCGGCGTCCTCGGCGGAGTGAGGCACCCGGATCTCCAGCAGATTTTCGTCAAGCCCCGCGCGCAGGAAGCCAGCCTTTACCACATCGGGGCGGCCCACCAGCAGCGCCTTGCCCATGCCCGAATTCTGGAACGCGGCGGCGGCGCGGATCACGGAATCTTCCTCACCTTCGGCAAACACCACCCGCTTGGGCTTTGCGCGCACCGCATTGGTCACCATCTGGAACAGGCCCGCCGACGGGTCCAGCCGCGCCGACAGCTGGAACTGATAGGCGGCAAGGTCGGTGATTTGTTTCTTGGCGACGCCCGATTTCATCGCCGCTTCGGCGACGGCCGCCGAGACGCGGCTGATCAGGCGCGGATCGAAGGGCGAGGGGATGATATATTCCGGCCCATAGACCGGGCGCGCGCCGCGATAAGCGGCGGCGACCTCGTCGGGCACATCCTCGCGCGCCAGCGCCGCGATGGCATGGGCGGCGGCGATCTTCATTTCTTCGTTGATGGTGGTGGCGCGCACGTCCAACGCGCCGCGGAAGATATAGGGAAAGCCCAGCACATTGTTGACCTGGTTGGGATAATCGCTGCGTCCGGTGGCGATAATGACATCGCCGCGCACCGCCTTGGCATCTTCCGGGGTGATCTCCGGATCGGGGTTGGCCATGGCGAAGATGATGGGCGAGGCCGCCATGGAGCGCACCATGTCGGCGGTCAGCGCACCCTTGGCCGACAATCCCAGGACCACGTCGCATCCCGCCATCGCATCCGCCAAAGTGCGGGCCTTGGTCTCCACCGCATGGGCGGACTTCCACTGGTTCATGCCTTCGGTGCGGCCGCGATAGACCACGCCCTTGGTATCGCAAAGAATGACATTGTCGCTCTTCACCCCCATTGACTTGAGCAATTCGATGCAGGCGATACCGGCCGCGCCCGCGCCGTTGCACACCACCTTGAGGTCTTCCAGCTTGCGGTTGGTGAGATGAGCGGCGTTGATCACGCCGGCCGCGGAAATGATCGCGGTGCCGTGCTGATCGTCATGGAACACCGGAATGTCCATCAATTCGCGCAGGCGTTCCTCGATGATGAAACAGTCAGGCGCCTTGATGTCTTCCAGGTTGATGCCGCCGAAGGTCGGACCCAGATAGCGCACGGCATTGATGAAGGCTTCCACGTCCTTGGTGTCGATCTCCAGGTCGATGGAGTTCACGTCGGCGAAACGCTTGAACAGCACCGACTTGCCTTCCATCACCGGCTTGGAGGCCAATGCGCCCAGATCGCCCAGGCCCAGAATGGCGGTGCCATTGGAGATGACAGCCACCATGTTGCCCTTGGCGGTATAGTCATAGGCAAGGTCGGGGTTTTCGGCGATGCGCAGCACCGGCACCGCCACGCCCGGCGAATAGGCCAGGCTCAGATCGCGCTGGGTCGCCATCGGCTTGGTGGGCACCACCTCCAGCTTGCCGGGCTTGTCGCCGGCATGGAATGCAAGGGCTTCTTCGTCGGTAAAGGACGGGCGGGACATCTGGAACCTGCTGATTGGGCGTATGGCTGTGGATTTTCCACAGAATAACCACGCGGGCGGCGCTTGCATCAAGCTTCGGTGACGCAGATCGCGCACCTAGTCTGCTATTGTCTCGCCGCATGAGCGAGATGGATTTCGGTATACAGTCGGCACAAGCCGAGGGGCAGGCCGACGCCACCCCCATGATGGCGCAATATCTCGCGTTAAAAGCGGCGCATGCGGACTATCTGCTGTTCTATCGCATGGGCGACTTTTATGAATTGTTCTTCGCTGATGCAGCAAAAGCGGCGGAAGCGCTGGATATCGCGCTGACCAAACGCGGCAAGCATCTGGGCGAGGACATTCCCATGTGCGGCGTGCCGGTGCATGCGGCGGAGTCCTATCTCGAAAAGCTGATCCGCAAGGGCCATCGCGTGGCGGTATGCGAGCAGGTGGAAGACCCGGCGGAAGCCAAAAAGCGCGGCGCCAAATCGGTGGTCAAGCGCGAAGTGGTGCGGCTGGTGACGCCGGGCACCTTGACGGAGGACGCACTGCTGGAAGCGCGCGCCTCCAATCTTTTGACCGCACTGGGGCGCAGCGGTGCGGATTTCGCACTTGCCAGCGCCGACATGTCCACCGGCGAATTTTCCGTCGCCGCGGTGGCGCGCGATGAAATCGCCACCGAACTGGCGCGCTTGTCGCCGCGCGAGCTTCTGGTTCCCGATACGCTGCTATCCCAGGAAGATTTTGCTTCGCTGTTCAAGTCGCTGGGTGCCGCTTTGTCGCCGCTGCCCGGCAGCCGCTTTGATTCGGCGCATGGCGAGCGCGCTTTGAAAGCCCATTATCAGATGCTGTCGCTCGATGGGCTGGGGGCTTTTTCGCGCGCCGAGCTTTCGGCGGCGGGCGCCCTGATTGCCTATCTGGAACTGACCCAAAAGGGTCGACGCGTGGCGCTGCAGCGTATCGTGCGGGTGTCGCCGTCCCATTTCATGGGCATTGATGCGGCCACGCGGCGCAATCTGGAATTGACACAGACCTTGTCCGGCCAGCGCGGCGGCAGCCTGCTTGCTGGAATCGACCGCACGGTCACGGCATCGGGCGCGCGCATGCTGGCAGGCCGTCTGGCCGCACCGCTGACAGACGTAAAACAGATCGCCGCGCGCCATGACGCGGTGGAAGCCTTCTCAAAAGATTCCGAACTGCGCCGCAGGGCGCGCGAAGCCCTGCGCGCCGCGCCCGACATTGCCCGCGCCATGGGCCGCTTGTCGGTGGCGCGCGGCGGCCCGCGCGATCTCGCCAACCTGCGCGATGGCGTCAAGGCGGCACGCAGCCTGCGCGACAGTCTGAAAACAGCTTCGCTGGCGGGCGAGGCGCTGGGCGCCATCCAGTCGCTGGGCCAGAACATCGCCGCGGTGTCGCAGCTTTCGGACCGGCTGGAATTTCTGCTGGTGGACGAACCGCCCTATCTGGCGCGCGATGGTGGCTTCATCAAAAGCGGCGCGCATGCGCCGCTGGATGAGCTGCGCGCCCTGCGCGATGAATCGCGCCGGATCATCGCGGGTCTGGAAGGAAAATACCGCCAGTCCAGCGGCGTGACCCAGCTCAAGATCAAGCACAATGGCGTGTTGGGCTATTTCATCGAAGTCAGCCAGCAGCATGCCGACAAGTTGATGACGGCCTCTAATAATGGAAGTGGGGAAACCTTTCGTCACCGCCAGACCATGGCGGGGGCGGTGCGCTTTTCCACCGACGAACTGGCAACACTGGCCTCGCGCATCAGTGAGGCGGGCGAAGCCGCGCTGGCGCTGGAATCCGCTTTGTTCGATGAAATGACGATGCTGGCCATCGCCCATGGCGAGGCGCTGGGGGCCATTGCCGATGCGCTGGGTGTGCTCGATGTGGCATCGGCGTTGGGCGAACTCGCCATCGCGGCGCGCTATGTGCGGCCTAGAATCGACAACGGGCTTTCTTTTGAAATCACCCGCGGCCGCCATCCGGTGGTGGAAGCGGCGTTGCAAGCGGCCAATGCCGGGCCGTTCGTGCCCAATGATTGCGATCTTTCTCCCGGCTCAAAGGGGCGATTGTGGCTGGTGACCGGCCCGAACATGGCGGGCAAATCCACTTTCCTGCGCCAGAACGCGTTGATCGCCATCCTGGCGCAGATGGGGAGCTTTGTTCCGGCGGAAGCCGCCCATATCGGCATCGTCGACCGGTTGTTCAGCCGTGTGGGCGCGGGCGACGATCTGGCGGCGGGGCGCTCCACTTTCATGGTCGAGATGGTGGAGACCGCCGCCATTCTCAATCAGGCGACGGCCAAGAGCCTAGTCATCCTGGATGAGATCGGGCGCGGCACCGCCACCTATGATGGCCTCGCCATCGCCTGGGCGGCGGCCGAGCATCTGCACGAAGCCAACAAGAGCCGGGCGCTGTTCGCCACCCATTATCACGAGATGGTGGCGTTGAGCGAAAGGCTGAAATCCATGGCCTGCTACACCATGAAGGTGCGCGAATGGAACGACTCCATCATCTTCCTGCATGAAGTGGTGCCGGGTGTCGCCGACCGTTCCTATGGCATCCATGTCGCCAAGCTGGCGGGCCTGCCAGAAGCGGTGGTGAACCGCGCCGAGGAAGTGCTCAAGGCGCTGGAAGAGGGACGCGAAGGCCACAAGCCCCTGGCGCGGATCGACGACCTGCCGCTGTTCGGCGCCGGCGCGCCGGTGCCCAAGACCAGTGCGGTGGAAGAGGCCCTGAAGACCATTGAGCCCGATGCGCTGTCGCCGAAGGACGCGCTGGAACTACTCTATGAGCTCAAGCGGAAGCTGCGGTAGGATGGGACCATGAGCAGTCCCGCAGCCTCGCGCGGCCCACGGAAGTTCCTGGTCGTGATCGACAAGACCGGGGAAAGCGCTGTCGCCCTGCGCTTTGCCACCAGGCGCGCCCAGCATACCGGCGGGCGTGTCGTCCTTTTGTGCGCCGCCACCCTGCCGGATTTCCAGCAATGGCGCGGGGTGGAGGAGATCATGCGCGACGAGGCTTATGCCGACGCCGAAGTCATGCTGCACGACGCCGCCAAGCTGGTGAACGAGCTGTCGGGGATCATCCCCGAACTGGTGATCCTCTACGGTGCGACCACCGAATGCCTTGTCCAGCTGATGAAGCAGGACCCAGACATCTCCATCCTGGTGCTGGCGTCGGGCACCGCCAAGGAAGGGCCGGGCCCGCTGGTTTCCATGTTCGGAGCGGCGGTGCAGGCGATTCCGGTGACGATTGTGCCGGGCAATTTCACAAACGAACAAATTGACGCCTTGGCCTGACGGGTCGATAAACCGGCCATGAAGATCCTTGTCGCTATCGCGATCGGCTGTGTCGCCTTGGTGCTCTGCCTGGGGCTCTATACCCTGTGGAAGGGCGGCGACACGGCTCGCACCTGGTCGAATAAACTGATGCGAATCAGGGTGTTAGCCCAGGCCATCGCCGTGGTCCTCATCATGGCGGCGCTGTATTTTTCGCAGCATTGAAGATTTGGCGCCCGGCTTATATGTAAGCCGCCCGCCCGACCCCAAAAGAGCACCGACATGGCCAAGACGCTGTACGACAAGATCTGGGACGCCCATCTGGTGGACGCGCCGCCCGGCGAAACGCCTGTGCTCTATATCGACCGCCATCTGGTGCATGAAGTCACCAGCCCCCAGGCCTTTGAAGGCCTGCGCCTGGCGGGCCGCAAAGTGCGCCGCCCCGAGCTGACCCTGGCGGTGGCCGACCACAATGTGCCCACCAAGGACCGCGACAAGGGCATCACCGAACCGGAATCCAGGCTGCAGGTCGAGACCCTGGAAAAGAACGCCAAGGACTTTGGCGTCGAATATTTCCCCATGAACGATATCCGCCAGGGCATCGTCCATATCATCGGGCCGGAACAGGGCTGGACCCTGCCGGGCACCACCATCGTCTGCGGCGACAGTCACACCTCCACCCATGGCGCTTTCGGGGCGCTGGCCTTCGGCATCGGCACTTCGGAAGTCGAGCATGTGCTGGCGACCCAGACCTTGCGCGCCCAGCATTCCAAGAACATGCGCGTGACGGTGAACGGCAAGCTGCCCGACGGCGTGACGGCGAAAGACATCGCACTGGCGGTGATCGCCAAGATCGGCACCGCCGGCGGCACCGGCTATGTCATCGAATATGCCGGCGATGCCATTCGCGCGCTGTCCATGGAAGGGCGCATGACGCTGTGCAATCTCACCATTGAAGGCGGCGCCCGCGCCGGGCTCATTGCCGTCGATGATGTCACTCTGGATTATGTCCGCGGCAAGCCGCGCGCGCCCAAGGGCGGGACCTGGGAAGGCGCCGCGATGTACTGGAAGACCTTGCAGTCCGATGCGGACGCCAGGTTCGATGCCGAAGTGACACTGGATGCGCGCGACATCGTGCCGATGGTGACTTGGGGCACCTCGCCGGAACAGGCGCTGCCCATCACCGCCAACGTGCCCGACCCGGCCAAGATGGCCGACGCGCACAAACGCGAGGCGGCCGAACGGGCGCTTGCCTATATGGGCCTGACCGCCAACATGAAGATCACCGACATCAAGGTTGACCATGTCTTCATCGGCTCCTGCACCAATGGCCGTATCGAGGATCTGCGCGCCGCTGCCGTGATTGCCAGGGGCAGACGCGTCGCCTCTGGCGTCAATGCCATCGTTGTGCCGGGCTCGGGCCTGGTGAAGGAACAGGCCGAACAGGAAGGCCTGGACAAGGTGTTCGTGGAGGCCGGTTTTGAATGGCGCGATCCGGGCTGTTCCATGTGCCTGGCGATGAATGCCGACAAGCTGAAGGAAGGCGAGCGCTGCGCCTCCACCTCTAACCGCAATTTCGAAGGCCGCCAGGGCCGTGGCGGGCGTACGCATCTTGTCTCGCCGGCGATGGCGGCAGCGGCGGCAGTGACTGGGCATCTGACGGATGTGCGGGAGCTGTAGGATTTTGTCATGCCCGCTTACGCGGGAATGACAAGGATCTGAGTTAGAAAAAACTCACCGGGTCCACGTCCACCGCGACGCGTATGGCGGCGGGAACCCTTACGGTCGCGAGCCAGGTTTTCAGGTAAGCCTGTACATCCACGCCGCGTGCCGCCTGCACCAACAGCCGCTCGCGGGTCTGGCCACGCAACAGGGCATAGAAGGCCGGCGTCGGCCCCCACACTTTCACATCCTTGGCATGGGGCGCGGTCTTGCCCAACTGCCGCGCGATATCGCGCACCGCATCGCCGTCATAGCCGCTGATCACCAGCGCGGCCAGGCGGCCGAAGGGCGGAGACTGGCTGGATTCACGAAAACTGCGCTCTTGTTCATAGAACCCATCGCGGTCGCCCTTGGCCAGTGCCTGCATCACAGCATCTTCGGGATTGCGGGTCTGCAGCAGTACCAGTCCCGGTTTTTCGGCACGGCCCGCACGCCCCGAGACCTGATGCAGTAACTGGAACGTGCGCTCGCGCGCCCGCAAGTCGCCGTCGCTGCCGCCCAAATCGGCATCCACTACGCCTACCAATGTCAGTTGCGGAAAATGATGGCCCTTGGCGACTATCTGGGTGCCGATCAGCACGTCGATTTCCCGCTTGGCAAAGGCGCGGATGGCGGCCTGGGTTTCGGCAGGTCCATGCAAGGTGTCGCTGGAGGCAATCGAAAAACGCGCTTTGGGAAAGAATTGGGAAAATTCTTCCGCCACCCGTTCCACGCCGGGGCCGCAAGGAATCAGCGTGCCGGTCTGGTTGCATTGCGGACAGGTGCTGGGCATCGGCAGTTCATAGCCGCACTGATGACAGGCCAGCCGCTTTTTGTATTTGTGCTCCACCAGCCAGGACGAACAATGCGGACAGGTGAATTTGTGACCGCAGGCTTCGCACAAGGTCAATGGTGCATAGCCCCGGCGGTTGAGGAACAGCATGGCCTGCTCGCCCGCCGCCAGCACTTTCTCCAACGCCCTGCGCAGCGGCGGCGACAGCCATTGCGCTTTTATTTCCACGTCGGGCGCGTCTCTCTCATGGCGCAGGTCGATCAGTTGCACTTGCGGCATTTGCGCAACGCCATGCCGCGACGGCAGTTTCAGATGGGTGTAGCGCCCGCTTTGCGCATTGACGAAACTTTCCAGCGACGGCGTGGCGCTGGAAAGCACCACCGGGCAGTCCTGAATCCGCGCGCGCACCACCGCCATGTCGCGGGCGTGATAGATGGCGCCGTCCTGCTGTTTGAAGGCCTGTTCGTGCTCTTCGTCCACGATCACCAGCCCCAGTTCGGGGAAGGGCAGGAACAGCGAGGACCGCGCCCCCACCACCACGCGCGCTTCCCCTTTCATCACGGCGCGATAGGCGCGGCGGCGTTCCTTCTGTGACAGGTCGCTATGCCATTCGCACGGCCGCACCCCGAAACGCGCCGCGAAGCGCTCCAGGAACTGGATGGTCAGCGCGATCTCCGGCAACAGGATCAAGACTTGCCTGTCCTGTTCGAGCGCTTGCGCAATCGCCTCGAAGTAAACTTCCGTCTTGCCCGAACCGGTAACGCCATCCAGCAGAAAAGTGTGGAATTTTTCTGCCGCCACCGCTTCGCGCAAAGCGCGGGCGGCGTGTGCCTGATCCTGGTTCAAGACCGGCGTAGTGAAGGCGGCATCGGGTTGCCGGAACGGCAAAAATTCCGGCAGCTCGGTCGCGATCAGCGCGCCGGCCTGGACCAGCCCGCGCACCACGGCTGGCGAAACATTGGCGTCTTCCGCCAAACCGGTGACGCTGCGCGCCAAGCCGTCGGCTGCGATTTCCAGGGCGCGCGCGCGACCCGCCGACAGGCGCGGCGGCGTCACACTGCCGCGCACATAGGCGATGCGGCGTGCTTCCGGCTCAAAGGCGCCGCGTGATCGCAGCGCCATGGCCAAGATCGCGCCCGGCGGGTTCAAGGTGTAGTCGGCGACCCAGTCGATGAAGTCGCACAATTTGGCCGGCAGGGCGGGCGAACCTTCCAGCGGCTCCGCGAGTTTCAGCCGGTTGTCGCCGACGGTGCCTTCGGCGGCGCCCCACACCACGCCCAGCACCTCGCGGTTCCCCAAAGGCGCTGAAACCACCGCCCCCCGTCCCGCGTCACTGCCGGGCGGCAGCTTATAGTCATAGGCACCCGCCAGCGGCAGCGGCAAAAGCACGCCGACAACCGGTTTTTGCAGTATTTCCGGCTGTGGTGCGGGGTTTAAGCGGGCCCTGATCATGGGGTACACTTCGTCCTGCAAAGTCCCAAGGTCAATAAAAAGGTCAGCAGTCCCATGAAAATCTTTCTCGACACCGCCGACGTGGCGGAAATCCGCGAATATGCCGCCAGCGGGCTGGTGGATGGCGTCACCACCAACCCGTCCCTGGCCGCCAAGACGGGACGCGACTACGTCGATTCGCTGAAGGAAATCTGCGCCATCGTGCCCGGCGCGGTGAGCGGTGAAGTGCTGGCCACTGACTATGATGGCATGATGAAGGAAGCCGCGGTCCTGACGAAGATCGCCAAGAACATCGCCGTGAAGGTGCCGCTGACTTGGGACGGGCTGAAGGCCTGTGCCGCTCTGGCCAAGAACGGCACCATGGTCAATGTCACGCTATGCTTCTCGCCGGTGCAGGCATGGATGGCGGCCAAGGCGGGCGCGAGTTTCATTTCGCCCTTCATCGGCCGCGTCGATGACGCTGGCGAGGACGGCATGGGCCTGATCCGCGACATCCGCGCCGTCTATGACAATTACGGCTTCAAGACGGAAATCCTGGCGGCTTCGATCCGCAGCGTGAGCCACGTGCGCGAGTGCCTTCTGGCCGGCGCCGATGTCGGCACCATGCCGACGGACATTTTCAAGAAGCTGCTGAGCCATCCCCTGACCGACAAGGGTCTGGCCGCTTTCATCGCCGACGCCAAGAAGGCGAACGTCACCATCAAGGGATAGTGTGGCAGAAGGGGCTGACTCGCTGCGCAAAAACTGGCTGGCGTCGCTGGCGCATGAACGCCGCGCCTCGCCGCACACTTTGCGCGCCTATGGCGATGACGTGGCCCGCTTTCTGGGCTTTCAGGCGCAGCATACCGGCGGGGCGCTGAGTGAAAAGTCGCTGGCCAAGCTCACGCCCGCCGACATGCGCGCCTTCATCACCTTTCGCCGCAACGAAGGCCTGGGGCCGGGCGGGGTGCAGCGGGCGCTGGCGGCGGTGCGCAGTTTCTACAAATTCCTGGCGCGCGAAGGCGTGCTGGACAATGCCGCCGCCCGCTCGATCCGCACGCCGCGGGTGCGGCGCGGCCTGCCCAGGCCGCTGTCGGTGGAGGACGCGTCGCGCGCCATTGCGGAAGCGGGCGGGCACGATGTCGAATGGATGGGCGCGCGCGATGCGGCCCTGCTGACGCTTTTGTATGGCGCGGGCCTGCGGATCTCCGAAGCCCTCAGCCTGAAGCGCGGCGATGTTCCCCTGGGCGAAACGCTTACTGTTATCGGCAAGGGCCGCAAGCAACGCGCCGTGCCGGTGCTGCCGCTGGTGGCATCGGCGCTGGGTGATTACGCCGCCAAGATTCCGTTTACCGGCGCGCCGTCATCGCCTTTGTTCCTGTCGCGGCGCGGCCTGGCCATGAGCGCGCGTGAGGCGCAATCCCTGATGCAGCGGCTGCGCGGGCGGCTGGGCCTGCCCGAAAAATCCACGCCCCATGCGCTGCGCCATTCCTTTGCGACCCATATCCTGCAGGGCGGCGGCGATTTGCGCAGCGTGCAGGAACTTTTGGGCCACGCCTCGCTCTCCACCACCCAGATTTACACCGCCATGGATACCCGCCAGCTCTTGGAAACCTATACAAAAGCCCATCCCCGCGCGGGCAAGGGCTGATATTGCGCCCATACGGGGCGCGGGCTAGGCTTTGGCGATCGAAAAAAAGCGAAAAACGGCAGGGGAAACATGACCAAGACCACCATGATAATGACGTCGTCTACATTCGTTGCGTTGCTGGCGGCCGCGCCCGCGCTTGCGGCCGAGCCCGATGGCCTGATCCTGCCGGACGGCTTTCATGCCAGTGTGGTGGCCGAAGGGCTGGGCCCGATCCGCCACTTGGCGCTGCGCGGCAACGACATCTATGTCTCGACCCGGCATGGGCCCACTGCGCCGTCGGTCGGCATTGTGGCGCTGCGCCTGGGGCCGGACCACAAGGTGCTGCAGACCGACCATATCGCGGGCGTGGATCAGGGCACCGGCATCCGCGTCTACAAGGGGTATCTCTATGCCGCCACCGGCCCGGGCGTGGTGCGCATTGCGCTGGACGACAAGCTGGTGCCGTCTGCCGCGCCCGAAACGATTGTCGATGGCCTGAGCGCCACCAATCATCCGCTCGCCTTTGACGGGCGGGGCAATCTGTATGTCTCGATCGACGGCGGCGGCGGCACCGCCAACTGCCCCGATCCCGCAACGCCCAAGGATGCCAAGCCGGTGGGGCTCAAGCCCTGTCCGCTGATGGAAACGCGCGGCGGCGTGTGGCGCTTTGACGACAGCAAGCCGGGGCAGAAGTTCGCCGATGGCGACCATTTCGCCACCGGCATCCGCAATCAGAGCGCGATGGACTGGCGCGCCGGCGACGGCCTCTATGGCGCCTGGCATGGCCGCGACGGCACCAACAAGGGTTGGCCCGAACTGGTGACGTCCGCCCAGGACGACGCCATCGCGGACGAGATGTTCCGCATCACCAAGGGCACCGACATGGGCTGGCCCTATACCTATTGGGATGGGGAGCGGAAGATCCGGCTGGGCGCGCCGGAATATGGCGGCGACGGCAAGACCGAAGTGACCGACAGCAAATATGCCAAACCGGTGGCGGCGTTCTCGCCCAACCGCCCGGCGGTTCTGGACATGGCGTTCTATAACGGCACCCGGTTCCCGCGCAGCTATCGCGGCGGCGCCTTTGTCGCCATGCATGGCGGCGGCGCCGATGGCGGCGTGCTGGCGGGCGGCCATGGCGGCTATGATGTGATGTTCGTGCCGTTCACAGCCAATGGCCGGGCGGGCAAGCCGGTGATATTCGCCGACGGCTTTGCCGGCCCCACGGCCGAGGCCAAGCAGGTCAAGACGGCGGCCTATCGCCCGGTGGGCGTGGCGGTGGGCGCGGACGGGGCGCTCTATGTCGCGGACTCCAACAAGGGCAAGATTTGGCGCATTTCCTATGGTGAAAGCGGGAATTAAGCGCTTTTGGGCCCGGTTTGGCGTTGCAGACGGGGGGCGGGGTCAGTAGTTTCCGGCTCCTTCGCCGACCTTTTTGATGGTCGCGCCGGCAGGCCTTTCGCGTTGCTTCGCAACGCTCCGGGTTGCCGGTCGCTCCATGGGCCGCCTTAGCTCAGTCGGTAGAGCACGTCATTCGTAATGACGGGGTCGCGTGTTCGAGTCACGCAGGCGGCACCACTTCCCAATTCGCCACGGTACGCCCGTGTCCAAGATGTTCGCTTAAGCCCATGAGCATCTTGGATGAATAATAATTATCGGTCCGTATTCGTTCGCCGCGGTGCGCCCGCATCCAACAATTTTGTTGGTAATTGTGTTGGTAACGCGATGACCCCATGTTGGTAACGACGCCATTTCGTGGAACCCCAATGCCGCTTTCCGATACCGCCTGCCGTGCAGCGAAGCCATCTACCAAAATGTACAAGCTTTCTGACGGCGGGGGCCTTCAGCTTTGTGTAACGCCCAACGGTTCCAAACTGTGGTGGGTGGCCTACCGATTCGGCGGAAAGCCGAAGACGCTTTCGCTTGGCCCGTATCCGGATCTGACCTTGTCGGATGCCCGAGTCGAGCGGGACTACGCAAAGCGGCATTTGGTGAAGGGGGTCGACCCGTCCGAAGCCAAGAAAAAAGCAAAAGCCGAACGCGAGGATTCCACGACGAAATTCCAGGCGATCGCCGAAGAATACTTGACTCAGCAAAGGCGAAATGGTCGCGCGGCTGCGACGCTAGAAAAAACTGAATGGCTGTTGGGCTTCGCTTACCCAACGCTGGGTGACAGACAGATCAGGGACATTCGACCACCCGACGTATTGGACGTCTTGCAAAAGGTGGAAATTCGTGGCCGCTACGAAACAGCTCGCCGTCTTAGGTCGACGATTGGTTGTGTGTTTCGGTTCGCCATAGCGACAGGCTGCGCCGAAGTTGACCCAACATTTCCATTGCGCGGGGCGCTAGCAACACCAGTGACGGTGCCCCGCGCGGCTGTCACCGACCCTAAAGCGTTCGGTGCCCTGTTACGCGCAATTGACGGTTTCGACGGTCAGCTCACTACCTTGGCTGCTTTGAAGTTAATGGCGCTGGCATTTCCTCGTCCCGGTGAACTACGGGCCGCCGAATGGTCCGAATTCGAGTTCGAAGCGGCCGTTTGGACGATCCCGGCTGCCCGCACCAAAATGCGTCGTGCCCACCGCGTCCCGCTAACCCGGCAGGCGCTGACCGTCCTAGCCGAGCTTAGACGCATGACCGGCAATGGGCGGCTAGTTTTCCCTTCGGTCCGAACGGGCCTTAAACCGATATCCGAAAACACGCTGAATGCTGCCCTGCGTCGACTTGGCTATAGCAAGGAAGAAGCGACGTCACACGGTTTCAGGGCTAGCGCGTCAACGCTGCTGAACGAATCTGGCAAATGGCACCCCGACGCCATTGAACGTCAACTTGCCCACATTGAAAGTAATAACGTCCGACGCGCCTATGCCCGTGGAGAACACTGGGAAGAGCGGGTCCGCATGATGCAATGGTGGGCGGATCACCTGGATAACTTGAAAACAGTAGGCAAGGTCGTGCCATTTGGACCGAATACGCTCACTGGCGCGGCGGCTCAGTGATATCCGCGAAGGTTATTAGCTAAATAGACGGCCGGGCATTTGGAAACAAGACTCGCGTAGCCCTATGGTCCCCCAAGCAGGCGCAACACTGCAACTGTTCCCGCGGCAAGTGTTGCACTGTTGCATGGAAATTTGGGGCTAAGCCAGCATCGCTGGCTTTTTCAACACTGACGCAGCTAGCCTTCGTTCTGCGCCGGTGATCTACTCCCAGCATGGAGCGAACAGAAAGTCCGAGCGCGCAAGACCTTCGGGCTTTTTTTGCCATTTGAAAATACGCACCTATGCGAACCTCTGGTTTGGATCTGGTGGAATTCAGTAGCGGCTCAAGCCGGCTAATGGAACATAAAGTGGTTCATCTGCGGTTCAGGGAGGCGGGCTCATTATTCAATGAACGGGAATATTCCCGAACTGGGCAGAAGGCCCTTGCAAGTGGAGTCAAGGCAATGAAGATAATCCTATTGGCTGCCGGCGTTCTGCTAATGGCTACAGCGGCAATCCCGGCATCCGCGCAGAGTTTCAGCTTCGGTATCAGTTCCGGGAACGGGTATAGCGGATACGGTGATAGCTACTACGGCGGCTACGGTGGCGGGTACGCTCCAAGTTACGGCTACGGTTCTCCGTATCTTTATCAACGCCGTTATTATGGGAACCCTTATTACTATCCCCGCTATGGCGGCTATTACACGCCGGGTCGGTCCTTCGGCTACAACTCCTGGGGACGCGGCGGAGAATGGGAGCACCGCGGCTGGCGTCATCGCGAGCGGGATGACGACGACGACTAGGACTGCGATTATAACGCGGCGAGTGAACAGCGTCCTGCCAAGGTATTTAATTTTCGGCAAGCGCTTGTTCATGCGCGGCAGGTTTGGCGGGGCGCTAAACGGAGAACGCACATGAAGTATCTTAATGTCTTACTTGCTCTCGCCATAGTGTCACCCGGTGTGGCCAGCAGCGCCTTTGCGTACACTGGTGAGAACCTGGCCAAGACTGCGAAAATCACGATGGAACAGGCGACAGAGGTGGCCCGCAGAGCAAGGCCCGGTGAAATTGCGCATAAGGAGCTAGAGCGCGAAAAGGGCGGTTCCGGCCTGCGCTATTCTTTTGACGTGCTCAGCAGAGGCGTTACTTACGAAGTCGGTGTCGACGCACAGACCGGAAAGGTGCTGGAAAACGGGCACGAAAGCGCTCGTTAGGATTTGAGGTGCGCGCCACAGTGGTGCCGCTGGTCTGTCAGCTCGGGCTGGTGAATGACCAGGTAGTACCTGCGAGGGCTTCTCGTCCTCGGCATGACCTCCTGATCCGGCGCGCCCAGCACAAGCCCGAAGCTGTCGATCCATGGCTCGATGACCTCTTGTTGCGCAAGCCGGCTCGTCTGGTCACCATCGCGCTCGCCAACCGGGCGGCGCGGGTGGTCTGGGCGATCATGGTGTGCGGGGGCGTTTATCGTACGCCGGCGGGCGTCATGGCACCCGTCTGACGGCACACCCATGGCACCCGTCTGACGGCACACCCATGCGAACACCAATCCAGAGGTTGCGCAGACGATGCGATATGATGGCGAACCCGTCAGATTGGGGATGAGGGATAGCGCCTTGGGAACCAATACCGAGCCGGTGCGTTTCCCCCACTGACCTAAGATTTAGGGGGAATTGCATGAGCCGGTATCTTCCTGCGATCGTAAGCTTGCTATTGCTTAGCCCGCAGTTGGCCTTAGGCCAACCCGACTCAAATTACGAGCGACGCGGTGGCTATGGGGCCCCTTACGAGAGTGGTCGGGACCACGGGCAATTTAATTCTAATGGCGGTGACTATCGCCCAAATGGTGATCAACGAAACTACCAAGGTCGCGATCAAAGTAGCTACCCTAGCGATCAATATGGGCCGGGTTATGGCCAGAACTGCAGCCAAGAACAGCAGAACCAGCAGGCGACCAACGCGGCGATCGGTGCCGCAGCCGGCGGGCTTTTCGGGAATCAGGTGGCTGGACGCGGGAGTCGCACGGGCGGAACAATAGCTGGCGTGCTGCTGGGCGCCCTGGGAGGTTTCGCCCTAACCCACCAAGTGGATTGCAGTGACCGCACCTATGCGGAGCCTGTATATTCGCGTGGCCTAGAAGGGCGGGTCGGTCAGCGCTATGGCTGGCGCAACAATCAGGACAACGACCGCGGGGATTTCACCCCGACCCGAGAATATGATGATGGGTATAGTCATCGCTGCCGGGATTGGGTTTCAAGCACTTACCGGAGTGGCCAGCGCTTGCGCAGCCATGGCTCCGCCTGCCGTTATGAAGATGGAAACTGGTATTTCCAATAGTTCATTGGAAATTCCTGCTCCGTGGTGTCGGCGTGAGAAACAGCATTGGTCTGGTAATCAAAAAGGGGTAGGGGCAAGTACCCCGTCTTTGTGGGTTGGGTCAACGCGCTTTCGAGTTGCGAATGTGCGCTTTGGGCAAAAGCCGTCACTGGGCTCGCCAGGTACGAAATTCCCCTTTGGGTAGCAAAGCACACACTCAGCACCTCGCCATCGAGAAAAGGCGCGTCAAAGATCGTCCAAGGTCTGGCGGGCCCGGCGGATAACCGCCGCCGAATAAGGCCCGACACACCCCGCGCATGGTCCTAGGGTCGGCACACCGCTGCAACAGTGCAACGGTATGCGCCTAAGGGGGTGTTGCAGTGTTGCAGG
>JANYAR010000079.1 GCA_025361185.1 Alphaproteobacteria bacterium
CGCACCCGACCAGGATGTCTATGCCTGGCTGCGCGGCGCGTCGCCGGTGCCGCCGGAGCATGACAATGACGTGTTCGCCGGCCTGAAAAAAATGTGCGCGCAACAATCGCCGCGCTGGAAGACCTGACATTGGACCGTCTCGACTACATCGCCAAGCAACAAGGCCGGCTGACCGTCTCCGGGGCGCCGCAAGGTTATGACGCCTATCTGGCGGCGGAAGCCGCACGCAGGCGGGGTGGCCCCGTCCTGTTCGTCGCCCTGGACGATATGCAGGCCGATGGGATCGAGCGCGCCATCCGTTTTTTTGCGCCCCAGATGCCGGTGCTGTCACTTCCGGCCTGGGACTGTCTGCCTTACGACCGCGTTTCGCCCAAATCCGATATTGAAAGCCGCCGGCTTGCCGCCCTGGCGGCGCTGGCGCGCGACCCGGATGGCGCGCGTGTCATTGTCACCACCATCAGCGCGGCGCTGCAGCGGGTGCCGCCCAAGGACACCATCAAGAGTGCCAGCTTCGCCGCCAGAAATGGCGCGGAGGTGGACCGCGAGGGGCTGGTCGCCTTCCTGGCGGGCAACGGTTATGTGCGCGCGGGCACGGTGCGCGAGCCGGGCGACTTCGCGCTGCGCGGCGGCATTGTGGATTTGTGGCCCCCCTCTTCCTCTACAAAAACCGGAGAAGACCAGCCGCTGCGGCTGGATTTCTTCGGCTCGACCCTGGATGCCATCCGCCGCTTCGACGCCGAAACCCAGCTTTCCGAAAAGGCCGCGGTGGCGGACATTGCGCTGCTGCCCGCCAGCGAAGCGCCGCTCAATGCGGCGGCGATCAGCCGGTTTCGCAGCGGCTATGTCGCGGCCTTTGGCGCCGCGGGGGAGGACTCGCTTTATGAAAGCGTCAGCGCCGGGCGCAAGACCCAGGGCATGGAGCATTGGCTGCCGCTGTTCTACGACCATCTCGACACGCTGTTCGACTATCTGCCGCGCTGTCTCGTGCTGCTGGGACATCAGGCGGAAGAAGCCAAGGCGGCGCGGCTGGAACTGATCCAGGATTATTACGAGACCCGCGAACAGTTTCGCCATGCCAAGGACGACAAGAATGCGATCAAGGGTCCACCGTACAAGCCGCTGAAGCCGCAAACGCTGTATCTCAGCGATGCCGAGTGGAAGACGGCGCTGGGCAAAAACATCGTGCGCGATCTTTCGCCTTTCCAGGCGCCGGAATCGACCGGCAGCGTGGATGCGGGCGGCAAACAGGGCCGCGATTTCGCGCCCGAACGCCAGGAGGGGCGTCAAGGCGGTAATCTGAATGTGTTTCAGGCCGCCGCCGATCATCTCAAAGCGCTGCAAGCGGGCGGCAAACGGGTGCTGGTCGCCAGCTGGACCGAAGGCTCGGTCGAGCGCATGGGTGCCGTGATGTCGGATCATGGCGCAACGCCGATCCGCAAGGTGGGCAATTGGCCCGAAGGGCTGACGCTGGATGCATCGGCTTTCGCCATCGCTTGTCTGGGCATCGAGCGCGGTTTCGAGGCGCCCGATTTCGCCATCCTGTCGGAACAGGATGTGCTGGGCGACCGCATGGTGCGCGCCGCGACGCGGGCGCGCCGGGCGCAGAACTTCATCGCCGAGGCCTCGTCGCTGACCCAAGGCGATCTGGTCACCCATATCGAGCATGGCGTCGGGCGCTATCTGGGGCTGAAGGCCATCGATGCGCTGGGCGCGCCGCATGACTGCCTGGAGCTGCAATATGACGGCGGCAAGCTGTTTTTGCCGGTCGAGAATATCGAACTGCTGACCCGCTATGGTTCGGACGAGGGCGGCGCGAACCTCGACCGGCTGGGCGGCGCGGGCTGGCAGTTGCGCAAGGCCAAGATGAAAGAGCGGGTGCGCGCCATCGCCGCCGAGCTGATCAAGATCGCCGCCGCACGCCAGCTCAAATCCTTGCCCCCGGTCGAACCGCCCGCGGGGCTCTATGACGAATTTTCCGCGCGTTTTCCCTATCAGGAAACCGAGGACCAGGACAAAGCCATCAGCGAAGTGGTGGCCGATCTGGCGGCGGGCCGTCCCATGGACCGGCTGGTGTGCGGCGATGTCGGCTTCGGCAAGACCGAAGTGGCGATGCGCGCGGCTTTTGTCGCCGCCATGGGGGGCGAGCAGGTGGCGGTGGTGGTGCCCACCACCTTGCTGGCGCGCCAGCACTATCGCAGCTTTGCCGAGCGCTTCGCGGGCTTTGCGCTCACGCTTCGCCAGCTGTCCCGCTTTGTGGACGCGAAGGAGGCCAAGGAAACTAAGGAGTCGTTGGCGGACGGCACGGTGGACATCGTGGTGGGCACCCATGCCCTGCTGGCCGAAAGCATCAGTTTCAAGCGGCTGGGCCTGGTGATCGTGGACGAGGAGCAGCATTTCGGCGTGGTGCACAAGGAAAGGCTGAAAAACCTCAAGGCCGATGTGCATGTGCTGACCCTGACCGCCACGCCGATTCCGCGTACCCTGCAACTGGCGCTGTCGGGGGTGCGCGATCTGTCGCTGATCACCACCCCGCCGATCGACCGGCTGGCGGTGCGCACCTTCATCACCCCGTTCGATCCCTTGGTGGTGCGCGAGGCGTTGCTGCGCGAACATTATCGCGGCGGCCAGAGCTTTTTCGTCGCGCCGCGCATTTCCGATCTGCGCGAGATCGAGATTTTCCTGAAGACGGTGGTGCCGGAGGTGAAAGCCGCGGTCGCCCATGGCCAGATGTCGCCCACCTTGCTGGAAGAGGTGATGACCGCCTTTTATGAGCGCAAGGTGGATGTTCTGGTCTCCACCAATATCGTGGAGTCGGGCCTGGATATCCCTACCGCCAACACCTTGATCATCCAGCGCGCCGACATGTTCGGCCTGTCGCAGCTCTACCAGTTGCGCGGCCGCATCGGGCGCTCCAAGCAGCGCGCTTATGCCTATCTGACCACACCTGCCGACAAGAAACTGACCGATACCGCCACGCGGCGGCTGGAAGTGCTGCAGTCGCTGGACCAGCTGGGTGCGGGTTTTTCCATCGCCAGCCACGACATGGACATTCGTGGTGCCGGAAATCTTCTGGGCGAGGAACAATCCGGCCATGTGCGCGAGGTCGGCATCGAACTGTACCAGGAGATGCTGGAGGAAGCGGTTGCGGACCTTCGGCAGGGCGGAGAGGCGACAGTGACCGACCAATGGTCGCCGATCATCAATGTGGGCGCTTCGGTGCTGATCCCGGAAGACTATGTCGCCGATCTCAATGTCCGCATGTCGCTCTATCGCCGGCTGGCGGGGATCGA
>JANYAR010000090.1 GCA_025361185.1 Alphaproteobacteria bacterium
CAGAATGCCACGGAAGTCGCCATGCTGAAACGCAAGGTCGCACTTCTGGAGCACAAGGTATTTCCCAAGCATAAGAAGCGGCACCTTCGGCATCACAAGGTGCTGCCGCACGCCGACAAGGCCACTAACAGCTAGTAGGAGCGAGCGTTGGCCGTTCGCATGGCATGCCGCCAACCTCACCCCTTCGTGCGCGAAGCGCACAGGAAGGGGAGGGTGAGTAGCGTCAGCGTGCGAACGTAGCAGACCCTCGGGGCTGCGAAGGCCGGAGGGGTTACTTCAAAGACGCCATGTCGATGACGAAGCGGTACTTCACGTCGTTTTTGAGCATTCGGGCGTAAGCCGTTTCAATGTCCTGCATTTTGATCATCTCGATATCGCAGGTGATGTCGTGTTTGGCGCAGAAGTCCAGCATCTCCTGGGTTTCGGGAATGCCGCCGAGCAGCGAACCGGCGATGGACCGGCGCTTGAACACCAGATTGAACACCGCGGGCGAGGGGTGCGGCGTGGAGGGCGCGCCCACCAGCGCCATGGTGCCGTCGCGCTTCAGAAGCGCGGTGAAGGCGTCCAGATTGTGGGGCGCTGCCACAGTATTGAGGATCATGTCGAAGCTGTTGAGGTGCTTCTTCATCTGGGCGTCGTCTTTCGACACCACCACTTCGTCGGCGCCCAGTGCCTTGGCATCGGCCACCTTGCCGGTCGAGGTAGTGAAGGCCACGGTGTGCGCGCCCAGCGCATGGGAGAATTTCACGCCCATGTGTCCAAGTCCGCCGATGCCGACAATGCCCACCTTCTTGCCGGGGCCGGCGCCCCAATGTTTGAGCGGGGACCAGGTGGTGATGCCGGCACACAATAGCGGCGCCACCGCCGCCAGGTCTTTCTCGGCATGGTTGATGTTCAGTACGAAATGCTCGTCCACCGTGATCGCGGCACTGTAACCGCCATAGGTGTTGGGGCCGCCGCCGACCGGGCCGTTATAGGTGCCTGTGAAGCCAATCGGCCCATCGCAATATTGCTCAAGTCCGTCATGGCACTGGGCACAGGTGCGGCAGCTTTCCACCATGCAGCCCACGCCCACGATCTGGCCGGGCTTGAAGCGGCTGACCTCTTTGCCGACCGCCATCACTTTGCCGATGATCTCATGCCCCGGAACGCACGGATACTGGGTGCCCGGCCATTCGCCGCGGGCCGTGTGCAGGTCGCTGTGACAGACGCCGCAGAACAGGATTTCGATGGCGACATCCTTGGGCCCGGGCGCGCGCCGATCGATGGTATGGGGGGCGAAGGGCGTGGTGGCGGACTGGGCGGCAAAGGCTTTGGTCAGCATCGAAAACTCCAAAAAGGGCGCAAACGTTCCTGAACAAATAGGACAAATTTGCGTGGCGGAAAGCGCTTGCGGCGTTTCGTCCATATCTGCCCACCTGCCTTGACGCACTGCAACAAGAAAATTACGACCCTGACGCTTCGCTCAAGGATTTTCATACATGCGCGTGGATCAGATCCCTGTCGGCAACAATGCCCCCGATGACGTCAATGTTATTATCGAGGTGCCGATCGGCGGCGAACCCATCAAGTATGAGCTCGACAAAGCGTCGGGCGCGCTGGTGGTGGACCGTTTTCTGTATACCGCGATGCGCTATCCCGGCAATTACGGTTTCATCCCGCACACCCTCTCGGGCGACGGCGATCCGGTGGATGTGCTGATCGCCAATACCCGCGCCATCGCACCGGGCGCGGTCATCAGCGTGCGCCCGGTGGGTGTTCTGTTGATGGAAGACAATGCCGGCATGGATGAAAAGATCGTGGCGGTGCCGTCATCCCACATCAGCCAGCGCTTTGACGGCATCGCCAATTACAGCGATCTGCCGGACATCACGCTCAAGCAGATCGAGCATTTTTTTGCCCACTATAAGGATCTGGAACCCGGCAAATGGGTCAAGATCATCCGCTGGGGCGATGCGGACGAAGCCAAGAGGATGATTGGTGATGGTGTAACGCGCGCGCGGGACGCCGAAAAATAAAACGTAACGCGTGCGCGGGACACCGAAAAATAAGACCGGCGCGATTGCCTATCAGCCCCAAATCGGCGGCGGCGGCAGGGATTGGACCAGGCTGGACAGCCCGTTGCTGTAGCTGGCGCGCAGGCTTGTCCAATAGGGATCTTCCGCGGTCAGCATGGCCATGTTGGCGGCGGAAAAACTGTCGGTGCGATAGCGCAGCATATCGATCGGCATGCCCACGGACAGGTTGCTGCGCATGGTGGCGTCAAATGACAGCAGCGCCAGCTTGGCGGCCTCATCCAGCGGGCAGTCCGGGTTGAGGGCGCGATCCAGGATCGGCTTGCCGTATTTGGTCTCGCCGATCTGCATGAAGCAGGAGCGCAAGGTCGCTTCGATGAAATTTCCCGCCGAATAAATCTGAAACAGGCGCGGACTTTCGCCCATGATCTGGCCGCCCACCAGGAAGCTGCCGGTGGGATCGCCATAGGGCTGCACCGAGGAGCCGTCGCGGGCGGTGACCTCGCGCAACTTGTCGCCGACAATGCGCGCGACCTCATACAGGGTTGGGGCGCCAAAAAGATCCTGGACGCAACCGCTGCCCAAATTCTCGCGCAATTGGGTCGTGACCGATTGGGTGGTGGCCAGATTGCCCGCCGACAGAATGACGATGACGCGGTTTGCCGGCTGGGTGACAAGCTCGAACTTGCGCACCAGCGCGACCTGGTCGACGCCCGCATTGGAGCGCGAATCCGAAGCCATCACCAAGCCTTCCGGCAATACAATTCCCAGGCAATAGGTCATGTGCGACTCTTGTGGCTGGCCGAAGGGACAAGGGCCAGCGCAAATCCTGACGCAAACCGGTTAAGGATTGTTCACCAAAAAAACCGGCACGCCCGTTCTTAGTAGTCGTAGGAAAGCCGCACCACGGCACCGCCAGGCGCCGGCTCTAGCTCCGTATTGATGTTATAGCGCTTCTTGAACGGGGTGGTGATCAGGTATCCGTATCCGATCGCGATACCGGAGCTGGCCAAGGTGTCGTACCAGTGATGCTTGTCGGCCTGCACGCGGCTATAGGAAACGAACTGGCTGGCGGCAAAAGCGGGCAGGCCATATTCCCAACCATAGCGGCGCCACAGGAACGAAGACCCGGACGCCGCCAGTGCGGTGGTCTCGGACGGAAAAGAATGAAAATCCGAGCCGTCGGGCCGGCGTTCGCGCACGAAGCTCTTCAAGGCATAAGCAGTACCGACCGTCAGGAAGGTTTCCGTGATCAGTTGCAAGCTGCCTTTGCGGTCCTTTTTATAGAGGGTAATTCCGCCCGCGATCAGGGGCAGCGCGACCGATACACCCTTGCCCAAGTCTTCGATGGTCTTCTGGCGGCTGCTGAGGGCGGCTTGAGCTGGTTCGCATAGGGCCAGTAGTGGGCAGAGCAAGACTGCGATGAGGTGCTTTTTCATATGGCCACACAATGAATATCATGGAGAATCGAAGCGCCTGTATGGCATGCCGAAAACCGGTCGAGGTGTATTGCGACGCAGTCTTAATTTTTATATATGCAGCCGGCAGCTGGCATGACGAAGTAGCGCACACAGCCGTCATAAAGATCGATGATCGTCCGGTCCAGGGCGGCTCCACATTCCGGTTTTCGGGGATTACCGTGCGGGCCTTCCCGCGCTTGAAAAGGTTTGCAGGTGCGGATCGCGATCGGCCTTTCTTGTCTACTGCTGTGCGGCCCGGCGAGCGCGGCTGAGCCCGAGGCCTGGGCCGTCCACGGCCAGGCGACATTTGTCGAGCAGTTCCATCCCGCCTTTCGGGCGCCTTACAGCGGTCCCTCCAGCATGTTTGGCGGCGCGCAGGGCCGCGAAACCCTCGATGCCACCCTTTACCTGGGAGCACGCCCCTGGGACGGCGGCGAAGCCTGGGCCGATATCGAGATGGACCAGGGCTTCGGCCTTTCCAACACCCTGGGTGCTGCCGCCTTTCCCAGTGCCGAGGCTTACAAGGTGGGCAAGGATGCGCCCTATGGACGATTGCAGCGGCTGTTTTTCCGCCAGACTTTTGACATGGGCGGTGACGAACAGGCCGTGGAGGGCGAGGCCAACCAGTTGGGCGGACACCGCACCGCCAACAATGTGATCCTGACTGGCGGGAAATTCTCCGTCACCGACATTTTCGATACCAACAGTTACGCCCATGACGCGCGCAGCGATTTCCTCAACTGGGGGATCGTGGATGCGGGAGGCTTCGACTATGCCGCCGATGCCTGGGGCTACAGTTACGGTGTGGCGGCGGAATGGAATGTCGAGGAATGGAGTTTGCGCGGCGGCATGTTCGATCTGTCGCGGGTGCCCAACACGACGCAACTGGAAAGCGATTTCAGCCAATTCGAACTGGTGGGGGAGATCGAGCGGCGCATCGCTTTGTTCGGGCAGGACGGCAAGATCAAGCTGTTGGGCTTCATCAATCGCGGCCGCATGGGGAGTTATAACGATGCTGTGGCCTTGGCAGCATTAACCCATACGCCCGCCGACGCATCTTTGGTGCGCCGCTATCGTTCACGTCCGGGCATGTCGCTGAATGTGGAGCAGGGGCTTGGCGGCGATCTGGGATTCTTCCTGCGCGCCAGCCTGAATGATGGCAGCCAGGAAACCTACGAGTTCACCGATATGCACCGCAGCATCGCCACCGGCCTGTCGCTGAAAGGCGCCGCCTGGGACCGCAAGGATGACACGATAGGTCTGGCCTTCGAGACCAGCGCGATTTCAACATCCGCCCAAGCCTATCTGGCAGCGGGCGGTCTGGGATTGTTGATCGGGGATGGACGGTTGACGCGTTATCGCGACGAGGCGGTGATGGAAACCTATTACGACGCCCGGCTGGTCGCGGGCGTGCATGCGGCGCTGGATTATCAGCTGATCGCCAATCCCGCTTACAATGCCGCTCGCGGCCCGATTTCGGTGCTGGGCCTTCGCCTGCATGGCGCGTTCTAGCGGTAGCGCGCCGCCGCATGGTTGCGCGACAGGTTGGGCGCCAGCTTCAGCCGCGCGCTTTCCGCATCCGCCAGATCCTGCGCATCGGGCAGGGAAGGAATGGTAATGCGCTCACCCAACTCCAGCCCCTTGAGCGCGGCATCCACCATCTCGTCCAGGTCCATGATCCGCTCCGGCAGTATGATCGCGTCCACGTCCGTGCCGGCGCGCTCCCAGATCTCGGTGCGGGTGGCGCCGGGCAAAACGGTCTGGATGATGACGCCATTGGCGTTCAGCTCCCTGGTCAGCGCTTGCGACAGCGCCAGCATGAAGGCTTTGGAGCCGCCATAGACGCCATTGAAGCGTTCCGGATTGACCGCCACGGCGCTGGCCATGTTGACGATCGTTCCGCGTTTCTCCGCGACAAAGGCACGGCCTGCGGCCAGCATCAACCGCGTCGCCGCGGTGACGTTCAGGGCGATGATTTTTTCGATGGTTTCCACCGATGTCTTCAGTTGCGGCTCCACGGTGGCGATGCCGGCATTGTTGAGAAAAAAGCTGATTACGGCATCGCTTTCCAGTTTCCGTTCCACCCGCGCCACATCCGCAGACTGTGTCAGATCCGCGACAAGGACTTCGGATTCCGCGCCGGCTTGGCGTAACTCCCCCGCCAGCGCTTCCAGCCGCGCGCGGTCGCGCGCCACCAGCACCAGGTCGTAACCCCGGCGCGCCAGCTTTTGGGCATAGGCTTTGCCGATGCCTGTGGATGCGCCGGTGATCAAGGCCTTGGGTCTGGTCATGGTGAAAGCTTAGACCGCGCAGGGCGCTTTTCAAGCCATGCGTCCCATGCGAGATTTCACGCCCATTTCGAAAAGGCTCCCATGCGCCGCATATTTTCACCCGCCCTTGCGCTCTTGTTGTTGGCGACGCCGCATGCCTGGGCCGTAGGGAAGGTGGGCTTGTGGACGCTCACCACCACCTACCAGTTCGGCATGCCGCTTGTGCCGCCCGCGCTGATGGCGCTGGCGCGGCAACAGGGATTGAACCCGCCGGTAAC
Organism: Alphaproteobacteria bacterium; assembly: GCA_025361185.1. Classification (GTDB taxonomy): domain Bacteria; phylum Pseudomonadota; class Alphaproteobacteria; order Micropepsales; family Micropepsaceae; genus Rhizomicrobium. The sequence continues at coordinate 6,024 of JANYAR010000090.1, forward strand.
CGGCCAGCCCTTCACCCACCATATGTGCATGACCACATATGAAGCCGACGGCCGCCAGCCGCTGCATCTCAACAGCCGGGACCTGGACTGCGTCAACCGGGTCGTCAGCCTGCGGGGCGGCCGCATGATCCTGGAAAGCATCTGCCACGGCCCGCTGGAAGGCGTGGGCCGGGCACAGATCAGCTGGCGCGGCAACCTGCATTTCGACGGCGTGTATGATTTCAAAGGCCGGTTCCGGGGCGATCCCACCCGCATGAGCAGCAGCTTCGCGGGTGATTGGGCGGGCGAGGATTGCCGGGGCGTGCGGCCTTTTGTTCCCCAAAATAACTGAGCGCAATCACCCAGATTGACACAAGCCGCGGTCGTGTCAGATTTGCCGCCGGAAAATATCTATGGGGATCAGAATGCACGCGAAACTCGTCTCAGGATTGATCGTCACCGCCCTTGTGCTGGCGCCCGCCGCCGCTTTGGCCGCGCACGGCAAGCCGGGCTTGTGGAACATTTCCTCGACCATGCAGATGGCCAACATGCCACAGATGCCCCCCGAAGCCATGGCGATGATGAAGTCGCGCGGCATGAAAATTCCGGGCATGGGCGGGTCGCCGATGGTCAGCCAGATCTGCATGACCGCGGACCAGGTCAATGCCGACAAGCCGCCGGCCATGAGCGAGCATGAAGAAAGCTGCACAACCAAGGTGTTGAATCAATCGGCGATGTCAATGACTGCCGAATCCACCTGCCATGGCCGCATGGATGGCGTGGGCCGCACGCAGATTTCTTGGCGCGGCAATGAGCATTACGAAGGCAACTACAGCTTCAAGGGCATGAGCGAAGGGCGCCCGATGGAGATGAGCACGCACTTTACCGGCGACTTCGTGAAGGCCGATTGCGGCACGGTCAAGCCCGCCATGCCCCGGATGATGTCGCATTGAATCAAGGAGCGGCGGCGCTGGCCGCACTGATCCGCATCTCGCGCCACGCCGTGGTCTTCAGCGGCGCGGGCATGTCCACCGAATCCGGCATTCCAGATTTCCGCTCGCCCGGTGGTATCTGGACCAAGATGATGCCGGTCGAGTTCCAGGACTATGTTTCCGATTCCGCCGCGCGGCGGCTGTCGTGGCAACGCCGTTTCGAGATGGAAGAGACCTGGAACAAGGTTCAGCCCAATGACGGCCATCATGCCGTGGCGCAATTGGTGGCGCGCGGCAAGGTCAGCCATGTCATCACCCAGAATATCGATGCGCTGCATCAGGCAAGCGGCCTATCCGAGGAACAAGTGATCGAGCTGCATGGCAACACCCGCCACGCCAAATGTCTGGATTGCGGTAGGCGGGTCGAGATCGCGGACATCCGCAGCCATTTCGATACCCATGGCGATGCCCCCGCTTGCAGCGCCTGTGGCGGTATTGTGAAGACCGCCACCATCTCCTTTGGCCAACCCTTGCCGGAAGCGGAAATGACGCGGGCTCAAAAAGCCGCCAAGGCCTGCGACCTGATGCTGGTGCTGGGTTCCTCGCTCGCGGTCTATCCCGCGGCCGGGTTTCCGTTGCTCGCCAAGCGCAATGGGGCCAAGCTGGCAATCCTGAACCGGGACGCGACACCCCAGGACCAGTTCGCCGATCTGGTGGTAAATGCCGAAATCGGCCCTACATTGCGGGCGGTTATTGACGCTTTGTAAGTGGGTTGCCCGTACCTATATCCACGCTAAACTGGGCGAATCGCCCAAATCCGGAGAAAAGCCCTTGCGCCGCGCCGACGAAGAAGATGACGACAAAGACGACGACAAGTCCAAGGCCCCGGAACCGCAATCCTCCGAGATCGCCAAGGCGCTTTACAAGTCGCGCACCGTGCTGATTTTCGGCGACGTGGACATGAAAATGGCCGAGCGGGTGACCGCCCAGCTGTTGGCCTATGCCGAGAGCGAAGGCGACATTCGCGTCATCGTCAATTCTCCGGGCGGCCATGTGGAGTCGGGCGACACCATTCATGACATGATCCGCTTTGTCGGCAACCGGGTGAAGATCATCGGCACCGGCTGGGTGGCCAGCGCAGGCGCCCATATCTTCCTGGGCGCAAAAAAGGAGAACCGCTACTGCCTGCCATTTACGCGCTTCCTGCTGCACCAGCCTTTGGGCGGCGTGCGCGGCCAGGCCAGCGACATCACCATAGAGGCCGAAGAAATCCTCAAGATGCGCGCCCGCCTGATCAAGGAAATCGCCGACGAGACCGGCCAGCCTTATGAAAAGGTCGTGGCCGATACCGAGCGCAATTTCTGGATAGGCGCGGAAGACGCGGTCAAATACGGCCTGGTCGCCAAGGTCATCAGCCGCGCCAACGAAGTCTGATCCGTGGGTGCCCCGTCACCATGGTGGCGCGGCGCGGCAATCTATCAGGTCTATGTCCGCAGCTTTTGCGATAGCAATGGCGACGGGCAGGGCGATTTCGCCGGCCTGATGTCCAAGCTGGACTATATCAAGTCGCTGGGCGTGGATGCGATCTGGCTGTCGCCGGTCCATCCCTCGCCCAACCGCGACTGGGGCTATGACGTCAGCGACTATGAAGGCGTGCATCCCGACTACGGTACGATGGCGGATTTTCACGCGCTGGTCGAAGCCGCCCATGCGCGCGGGCTCAAGATCATCCTGGACGAGGTCTTGGCACACACCTCCGATGAGCATGCCTGGTTCACCGCAAGTCGCGACGGCGAGAGCGCCAAGAAGGACTGGTATGTCTGGGCCCCGCCGAAAGACGACGGCACCGTGCCCAACAATTGGCTGTCGGTGTTCGGCGGGCCGGCCTGGTCCTATTCTCCGGCGCGGCGGGAATATTACCACCACAAATTCCTGCGCCAACAGCCCAAGCTGAACTGGATGAATGCGTCCGCGCGCGAGGCGGCGCTGAAGGTGCTGGATCTGTGGCTGGAACGCGGCGTGGATGGCTTTCGCCTGGACGTAGCCAACGCTTTCCTGCACGACACGCATCTTCGGGACAATCCTGCCATTCCCGCACGCGAACGCGGACCGGTGGAATGGTCGGCGGCCGCCAACATGCAGCGCCATCTCAATGACTCCAATCTGGAGGAGAACAGGGCAGTGCTGGATCAAATCCGAAAGCGTGTCGAAAAATTCGACAACCGTTTCGTTTTCGGAGAATTCTCGGAAGAGTTCGAGCGTTCCGGCTGTTATCTGCCTTCCGGCAAGGGGCTTCACGCCGGATATAATTTCGCGCTGCTGCTGGCCGACAATCCATCGGCAATCCGCGCGCATCTCGAGGCGCTGGCAAACTTTCCCGGTCACTGGCCCTGTATCGCCTTTTCCAATCATGACGTTGTGCGCACAGCCACCCGCTTTGGCGCGGAAGCGGTCAAGGTGATGCTGACACTGCTGCTCAGCTTGCGGGGCACGGTGCTGATTTATCAGGGCGAGGAACTGGGATTGACGGAAGTGGATCTGCGCCGCGACCAGCTGAAGGATCCGGTGGGCGACCTCTACTATCCGCTGTTCAAGGGCCGCGACGGCTGCCGCACCCCGATGCCCTGGGATGCTGAAGCGCCCAATTTGGGCTTCACCACAGGCACACCATGGCTGCCGCCAGGGCCGCAGCACATGCCCTTGGCCGTCTCGGAGCAACAGAGCGATCCAGCTTCACCCCTCAATTTCGTCCGGGCCATGATGCGCGCAAGAAGGACGCACCTCTCGCTGCTGAGCGGGGATATGACGCTGCTGGACGCACCATTGCCCCTGATCGCGTTCCGGCGCGGCGCCGACATCGTCTGCGTCTTCAATCTGGGGCCGGACGAGATGCGGTGGACCGCGCCCCATGGCGCCGAACCCGGGCCTGCCGGAACCGGCCGGACGGCCAAGGAGGGTGACTGCCTAACCCTGGGTCCGTTCAGCGCGTGGTTCGGCGCTCTCTAGGGCCTTCAGCGCGGCCTCGAAGGGCAGCATCACACAGACATGTCGCCCGGCATGGGCCGCCACGCCGTCAAACACGCCATAGCCCGAGGGTGGGGGGGCCCCATTCAGAAAGGCCTGTACCGAGGCCGCCAGAGTGGCGAGGCCCAGGCGGTCTTGTCCGGGCACCAACCCCGCCAGCAGCGCCGCCGAGGCCTGGGTGAGGACACAGGCCTGGGTGGTATGCGCCAAGGCAGTCACGCGTCCACCGGCCAGCGCCAGCTCCACCGTCACCCGGTCGCCACAGGCGGGATTGTGGGCGCTGGCAGCCGCATCGGGCGCGGGCAGGCGTCCTGCGCCGGTCGCGTCGGCGGCCAGCCGTAGCAGTTCGCGGCGATAGAGCGGATCCTCGGTCATCTCAACAGTTCAAATGGCACATGAAAGCCTAAGTCAAAACCTTTGGAAAAACAGAGGTTTTTGATGAATTCGAACCAAGATGTGGCCGTCAGCAACTAAACGCTGGCCGCCAGCCGCGGCAACCGCATCCGGGCGCACAACCCGCCGCCGGGCCGGCTTTCCAGATTGACTGCGCCGCCATGGCCCTCGGCGATCGCCTTGACCAGGGTGAGGCCCAACCCGGTGCCGCCGGTGGCCTCGTTGCGCGAGCTTTCCAGCCGGACAAAGGGCTCGAACACCCGCTGGCGGTCATGTTCGGGAATGCCGGGGCCTTCGTCTTCCACCAGGACCTCATAGCCGTCGTTGGTGTCGCTGATTCGCACTTCCGCCTTGTGGCCATAGGCGACGGCATTTTCCACCAGATTGCGCACGGCGCGTTTGATCTCGTTGGGACGGCAGGCGATAGGTGCGGGGGAGTGACTGATCCAGCTGACCGGCTCGCCCATCTCGTCCAGATCGGCGCACAGGCTTTCCACCAGTGCCGAGAGGTCCACTTGGCGACGCTGCTCGCCGCCCGCGCCTTTGGCGGCGGCCAGCACCTGCTCAGTCAGGACCTGCAATTCGTCCAGGTTGCGCAACAACCCATCGCGCAATTCGTCATCTTTGACAAATTCCAGGTTGATACGCATGGCGGTCAACGGCGTGCGCAGGTCATGGCCCACTGCCGATAGCAAGTGCCGCTGGCTTTCCAGGGTACGGGTGACTTTCGCGGCCATGGCGTTGAAGGCGATGGCGGCACTACGCACATCGTCCGGGCCTTGTTCGGCGACATGCGGCGTGCCGCTGCCCATCGCCACATTGGCGGCGGCAGTGGTCAACTCCGACAGCGGCCGCACCACCCGGCGGGCCACCAGAGCCGCACCGACCGAGGCCGTCACCACCGCGATCAGGGCGGCGATCATGACCTCAATCGGCCAATCCGCTGTCGGCCGCAGCAGCACCCCGCTGATCATGCTGTGGTCATCAATGGGCACGATGGTCTGAATCACTTCCGTGTCGGTGTCGGCCGTGGATGCGCGTGGCGGACGCAGCTCTTCGGGAATATTGGCGACTGGCTCATGCAAATGGACGATCACCGCCTTCTTGCGAGGATGTTTATCGGGCAGGGCGTCGGCCAGCCGCTTGGCGAGCGCCGTCTCCTCGGCGGTCATGGGCTTTTTGTCATACCCGCTATTTGCCTCGCGGAACCGCCATTCCAGCCTGCCCATGGTGCGCATCACCACCAAGCGCGAATCCGGCGGCACCTGACTGACGGTGGCGGCAACCGCGGCTGTGCGATCGATCACGCGCTCGTTGCTGAAATTGCGGGTCTGCGCTTCGCTTTGTTTGTAGAAATAAAAAGCCACGCCGATATTGGATACCGCCACGGCGCCCGCGACCACCAGGATAAGCTGCACCGCCAGCGTGTTCGGCAACAACCTGAAACGCATCACAACCCTTTGCTTTGGTCGCGCGGCCTAACGCTGGGCCGACGCTTCTTATTTTAATAGGTCGCTCCGGCTCGCGCCTTTGCTCCTATGCCATTTCGGGATCCATCGCGAAGATGTATCCGCCTCCCCAGACGGTTTTAATATAGCGCGGATTTTTCGGATCCGGTTCGATTTTCTTGCGCAGCCGGCTGACATGGTTATCGATCGAGCGGTCGAACAGGTCGGCATCGCGGCCCTTGGTCAGATCCAGAAGCTGGTTGCGGGTGAGCGCGATCTTGGGCCGCTCCAGCAGGGCCGACAGCAGGCGGAATTCCCCAGACGAAAGGGGCAGGGCGACGCCGTCGGGGCCGATCAATTCGCGCTGGCCCGTGTCCAGCACCCATTCCCCAAAACGGACACGCTCCGCCCCCGGCGGTTTCTGGCGCGGCGGCAGGGCATGGGTGCGCCGCAACACCGCGGCCACCCGGGCAATCAATTCCCGCGGGCTGAAGGGTTTGGCGAGATAGTCGTCCGCGCCCATCTCCAGGCCGATGATGCGGTCGACCTCTTCGCCGCGCGCGGTGAGCAGAATGACCGGAATCTGCGAGGTTTCGCGGATAGAACGGCACAGCGACAGGCCATCTTCGCCCGGCATCATGATGTCCAGCACCACTAGGTCTATGGCGGCGCTTTTCATCACCTTGCGCGCGCTGGCGGCGTCCTGCGCCGTGGTGGCGCGATAATTATGCTCACGCAGATACCGCGCCAGGGGTTCGCGGATATCGCGCGCGTCCTCCACCAGCAGGATGTGCGGCTTGGCCTCTTCCTTGATCATCAGGCGCAATTTTGACGTCACGCCAAGCTCCAATACAAACAGGGATTTGTCGCAAAGCCTGTCAGCACCCCCAGTGTCGGCGATTTGCGGCAAAAAAGAAATGCGCGGGTTCGCCCGCAGCGGAGCCGCGCCTTGGGGGGCGGACCGGTTCAGACCACAAGCAGGGACAACAGCAGCAGGACAATCACCACGCCAAACAGCCCGATCATCCAGGCCTGCAGCGGCCCCCCCAACGAGGGCCGCCGCACCGGCTGGTCCGGGGTGAGGTCTGGGTCGTTTTCGCTTCGGTGCATCTGTATTTTCTAAAGCCAATTCAGGTATTTGGCCAGGGTTTCGCGGTTTTGTCCTGTTCGGCTGGGCTTTGGCAGGTCAGACCGGGTGCCGTGCTCCAACAGGCCAGGGCTGTGTTTTGCCGGGGCTGGGACACAAAGGGGTTTTGCTCATAGGCAAACATTACGCTGCTGCAACATCCGCGCTGGCCTTTGGCGGCAAGCCTGTGTTAGTCGCATTTTCATGCGCGCCCTGTTCCTCTGCTGCCTGCTTGTGTTTCCGCTGCCCCTGGCGGCGGCCGAGAAATGCCCGGCCCACCGAAACCTCACTTTCCTGGCGGAAGGCGAGATCCGGCGCGACGCGGTCGGATTCACCGAAGGGCTGGAGGTGCATGACGGCGCGATTTACGAAAGCACCGGTAATTTCTTTGGCGACACGCGCATCAACCGCATCGACCCCAAGACCGGTCACGTCGTGGCGGTGATGAATGCGGGCAAGGTCTATTTCGGCGAGGGCATGACCTTCTTCGGCGGCAAGCTCTATCAGATGACGTACCGTGAACATCGCGTTTTCGTGTTCGACAAGAATATGCGGCGCCTGCCTGAACTCGCCAACCCGCGCGAAGGTTGGGGGTTGACGCATGATGACGGCGATCTGATCGCCAGCGACGGCTCGAGCCACCTTTATTTCCTCTCGCCCGAGGACTTCAGCACAAGGCGCGTATTGCCGGTGTTCGATCAGAACCGCGAAGTCAGGAACCTCAATGAACTGGAATATGTGGGCGGCGCGATCTGGGCCAATGTCTTTGAGGATTGGAGAGTGGTGCGGATATCGCCCAAAACCGGCTGCGTGGAGGCCCTGGCCGACCTGCGTCCCCTGCGGGCGATGATGAGCAACGCGGACCGGCGCATGATCGATTCCGACGACAATTTCGTGCCCAACGGCATCGCCTATAGTCCCGCCAGCGGGCTGTTCGCCGTGACCGGAAAAAACTGGCCGATGCTGTATACCGGCCGGTTTGTGGACGCCAATTGACCGGACCGGGCGGGGGCGGTGACGGCCTTGAAGGCCTGGGCCTCAAAGTGTAAGCCATCAACGGCCCCGGAGCGTAGCGCAGCCTGGTAGCGCATCTGGTTTGGGACCAGAGGGTCGCGTGTTCGAATCACGCCGCTCCGACCATTCATTTCCACGCGAACCGCGCGGAAATGAATGCCAAGGCCGGGCGCGGCGACCTAGCGACAGCGTAGGTCGCGCGCAGTGAGCCCGGCCGCGGCAGAAGATTTTTGAGAGGAATTGTCATGCGCGCGCGCATTTACAGACCGGCCAAGAACGCCATGCAGTCGGGCAAGGCCCGCAGCAAGCAGTGGCAGCTGGAATATGAGCCGGAAAGCCCACGCACCATCGATCCTCTGATGGGGTGGACCTCTTCGGGCGATATGCGCCAGCAGCTTTGCCTGGAGTTCGATACCGCCGAGGAAGCGGTGAGCTATGCCACGGCGCACAACATCCCTTATCAGCTGTTCGAGCCGCATGTGCCCACGCCCAAGCCCAAGGCCTATTCGGACAATTTCAAGTTCGACCGCAAGGTGCCTTGGTCGCACTAAGTGGGGTCGCATTGAGAGCTGCTCCGCCCGTAGTGAGAATTGGTAAGATTTCGGGCTAAACTATCTTCACGACTCCGTAGCTCAGTTGGATAGAGCACCTGCCTTCTAAGCCGGTGGTCGCTGGTTCGAATCCAGCCGGAGTCGCCATCTTCTCACGCGCGAACAAAAACGGCGCCCGAAGGCGCCGTTTCCGCGTTGGGATGATGATTAGGCCAGCTTGGCCTTCCTGCGGCGCCGCATCGCGATCGTGCCGGCGAGGCCAGCGCCAAACAG
>JANYAR010000118.1 GCA_025361185.1 Alphaproteobacteria bacterium
CTCCCATAGCGGCCGGCAATGATCCGACACCTTCGCTCCGAAAGCTTACCCGACGCTTACCCAGCACTGCCGTGATCGGCGTGCCAAACCCATAAGTATTTGATTCAATTGGCGCACCCGACAGGATTCGAACCTGTGACCTCTGCCTTCGGAGGGCAGCGCTCTATCCAGCTGAGCTACGGGTGCGGACTTAGTTTTCGGCGCTCGCCGACACGCTGCCGCTAGCGGCCCCGCCGAGCTCCGGGGCTCGCTATAAAGAAAACGGGCCCGCCTTGCAAAGCGAGCCCGGGTTCATGCGAAAAAGCGACTATTCAGGCCTGCTTTCCCGCCAACATGGGCAGGTGTTCGGCCAGATGGGCCAGGGCACTGTTGGGGTCCATATGCAGGGCGCCCGCGATCTCCTGGATATGTTCAGGCGTCAGCGCGGCCTTCAGCTGATCCACGCTGATCGGCTGGCCATCGCCATTGCCGGTCCAGGAGGAAACCAGATGGCCCAGCCCGGAATTGTTGAGCTGGCCCAACACACCGGACAGGCCCCCCAGCGACGAGCCCTGCAGCACATTGTTCAGGACGCCTTGGGCGCTGCCCTCCGCACCCTCCAGAACGGCGCCTTTCACGGCGCCAACAACGTCATCCAGCAAGCCCATTGAGCTTCTCCTTTGAAAGTGAAGCGGCCAGCCTACATCCAGGTTGCGACGCCGCCGTGACCCGAACAGGTGCCGCTGCGGTTCTTGTAGGTGACGACCTTGCCGTCCTTGCACTTGGCCTGGCCGCCGCCCTTGGGCGCTGCCATCGCCATCGAACCGGAGGACATTGCGGGCTTGGCGCTCGTCGCCATGGCCGGCGCTGGCGCCGCTGCGGCGGCAGGCGCCGGGGCTTTCATGCAGGTACCCATGTAAGCGGTGTATTTGGTCTTGGCCTTGTCGGCCGCCGACATGGTTTTCCAGGTCGCGGCGCAACTCTTCATGGCGGCCTGCTGCGGGGTGTCGGCAGCGCTGGCGGGCAAAGCCATGGCGGCACAAATAACGGCGGCGGTGAACAAGGCTTGAATACGCATGAGGGCCTCCCTTTGAATGAGCTGGGCAATCTTCCGCCCCCCGCCAAAACGGCGCAAGCGGATTCACCCCTTGACGCGAAAATTTAAGGGGCCGCAAAAAACTGGGCGATTGCGCCTTTTGCCTGTGCCGCGGTGGCGGCTGGCGGAAGAAGGCGGATGGCGGCTTCGGGCAGCCGTTGCTGCAACAGTGGCCCCAGGCTCTCATCCTCCCGGCCTAGCGCCAGCACAGCTAGATCGCGGACACGCGAAAGATCCTCCACCGCCACCGCCCCCAACATGGCGCCAGGCCAAGCGGGATCGCTGGCTATGCCCGCAAAATGGGCAGGATCCAGCGCATGCACCAGCACCAGCCGCGCATCTGCCGGCAGAGGGGGGTGGCGCAACAAATCCGTCATCACGGCGGTACCCGCTGCGTCATACGCCACGGCCAGCACGGCTCTTGCGGCGCGGCGCGGCCCCAGCGCCGCGGTGTCCATGAACAGCGGCTTGCCGTCCGGCCCCTTGGCCGGATGCAATCTTGCGATGGTATCGACATGCGCCTTTTCGCAGGCGGCGATGAAGGCGCGCCGCGCGGCGCGATAGGTGCCCCGGCCCTTGGGGCTTTCGGAAACAGCGTCCATCGTCCTAGTTTAGCCCCATGTCGGTGTTCGGTGCATTGGAAGAATTGCGGCTTCGCCCCATCGGCGACCAGGCGCCGGCGCGCGCGGCGCGCACGGGGTTTCGCAGCCGCATACCGCTTGCCCGCGGCCATGATCTATTCGGCGAAGCGGTGGTGGAGGCGCGGGGCGCAGGTCTTGCGGGCGAGAATTTCTATGCCAGCGACCGCAATCCCCCCTATTGGCAGCGGGTGGACGGCGCCACCGACAAATTGTGGCTGCGCAAAACCGTCGCCGAAAAACTGGCGCGGGTGAATGCGCGCGCCGCTGCCACGGGGCTGGAGCTGTATCTATTCGATGCCTGGCGGCCTCGGGCGGTGCAGGCCTATTTCCACGACGTGTGGATGCCGCGCGAGCTTGGGCGCCGCGATCCGGGCCTGAAGGGCGCGGCGCTCACCCAAGAGGTAGAACGCTATTGGGCGGCGCCATCGGATAGTGCGGCTTCGCCTGCGCCGCATGCCACGGCCTCGGCGGTCGATCTCACTTTACGTTGGAAGCATGGCGAGGCGCTGTGGATGGGCTCGCTGTTCGACGATGTGACGGCGCTGGCGCATCGCGACCGATTTGAGAAGCTCGATCCGGAGAATTTTTCCTTTTCGGACCAGGAGGCGCGCGCCAGCCGCCGCCTGTTGCACTGGCTGATGATCGAGGAGGGCTTTGCCGGCCATCCCGACGAATGGTGGCATTTTTCCTGGGGCGATCAGATGTGGGCGGCGCTGACCGGCGCGCCTGCCGCGCATTACGGGCTGGCGGATATTCCCGGCTAGGGTGAGTTGGCCGACAGGTGCCATCCGCCCCTGTCACGCATGAGCGTGCCGCCCCAATGCCGCTGCGTGCCGGGCTCGGACAGTGCAAGCGTGATGCGATTTCTGTCCCAGCGCATCACGCGTGCCTCATAAAGCTCTTTAAGGCTGGGATCTTCCTGATGGACGGCCTTGAAAGGATGGGCCCATTCCAGCACTGCGCCGTCTCCATCGCGCCGCCAGATTTCCAGATTGTTGGGACCAGGGTCGTTTTCTTCGTCATAAGGTGCGACCAGGAAACGGTCGCCCTCGGGAGAAAAGAACGGCATGCCGTTCAATCTCGTCTGCCGCCCACTGCGGTCATCGACCAGAAGAAAGCCGCTACCTTCATAATAGAATTGCTGCACCGCCCAGGCATTGCTTTTGGCAAAGCCGCCCATCAACGCGAATCCGGTGCAGTGATCCACATCGTCCGCGTCACAGGCCTGTTTGTTGTCGGTGAAGACCTGGCGTTCGCCATGCGCGGGGATCAGCACGAGATCGTCGCCATGGCGCTCGGCGCGCCCCACGGCCAGCAGGCGCGGTTCAGCGGCACGGGCCGCGCACATGGCGTTATCGGCGCATCCGGGCTCCAGCCCTGCTGTGGCGCATGCCGCCAGCGGCAGCAGCAGCAAGAGAATGAGCGGTTGCGCACGAGCGATCATTCAAGGACCGGACGGAATGCACCATCCCAATCCGCGCCGGGCGAATTTTTTTCGTAGTAGGCAATCCGCGCCAGATGCAGGTCATAGAGCGTCTGGTTGGCGCCCGACAGGCGCCGGCATTGCGCGATCAGCTCACGCGCCACCCGCCAGTTCTGCCTGCGCATCGCCAGGAAAATGTGGTCGTGGAAAACCGACAGAGCGCGGAATTTGGGCGAGGCGCGCACCGCCAGATCGCCCAAGAGGGCATAGAGAACCACCGCCGAGTTCTTTTCCCCGCCGGCGATGGTGTCAATTTCCAGAAAGGCAAAGCCGCGCTCCGCCAGCAGCCGTGTTTCACCCGCAACGATCAGCGGTGTGGCGTGGCGACCCGCCAATGACTGGATTTTTTCCGCCAGGGCCACCGCATTGCCGTGAACGCCATACCCCAACCGGCCATGCCCGCCAAAGGCGCCCGCGATCACCGGTCCGGTGGCGATGCCCACGCTTATCGCCAGCCCGTCGGCGGTCTGTGCCGCAACAGCAGCCATGGCATGGGCCGCTTCGCAGGCATGCAGCGCATGGTCAGTGTCGTCCAGCGGCGCATTCCAGAAAGCGGAGAAACCGCCGGCGCTGACCCGCTCGAGCGTCGCGCCATGCATCAGCGTCTGATCGATCAGCGGCGTCAGGGCTTTCTGCATCATACTGGCAAGGCCTGCCGGATCGCTCTCAAGCTCCGGCGGCGCGCTGATCCCGCACATCAGATAGGTGATGGTGCGCGCATGGCCTGCCATCGTCAGCAATTCCGGGCGGCGCGCGATCCGTTCCATGGCAAGGCGCGGCAGGGAATCGGAAAATGCTATGCGCAAACCGGCATAAGCCTGATGAAGGCGGTGGAACCAGGCGACCCCACCCGCAACAAAGACCAGACCAAGGAACAGCACCGGCGTCGCCACATCGAACAGCAGGCCATGGTTGGCATAGAGATACCAGGAGGCCAGACCCAGCAGAGCCGGCGCGCCCATGACCACGGCCGCCGCCCACCCCAGACCGAAACGCAGCAGATAAATCGTCGCCGCGCCCATGGCGGCCAGCAGCAGCGCCTCGCCCACACGTGCCCAGCCGGTGCGGACCAGAACGCTGTTGCCGGCAATATCCTCGATGGCCTCGGCGGTCACGCTGGCGAGGCTGGCAGGCCCCAACGGCGTTCTCACCACATCGCCTTCCAAGCCGATCACCACGATCGCGTCTTTCAGCGGGCGGGCGATCAGGGCATTGGGGTTGATCATCCGGTCCAAACTGTTGGACGCATAGTGCAGCCGCACCGCGCCGCTTTTGTCGGTCGGCACCGGCCCATTTGGCGTTTCCAGCGCGGCGATGCCAATGCCTGACAGAAAGCTCAGCGGATCATGTTCATCGCTGATCACCACGATTTCCGCACCTCCACTGGCGACCCGCAGCACTTCCACGGCCATTGCCGGCACCAGCAGGGCGCCGGCGCGAAACGCCACGGGCATGCGGCGGACCACGCCATCGCTGTCGGGATCAAGATTGGCGGCGCCCAGTCCCGCGGCGTTGGACTCCAGCACGGCAGGCGGCGAGGCCAAGGCGCTGAAGTCGGCGACCTTGCCAAAGGGATCGCGCGCGCCGCGATAGACAAAGCGCGCCTTGAGGCGTGGCGCGCGACCGGGTTCACCCATCATGACCGGCAGAATGACTTTGGTCTGCGCGATGGCGGCGGCCAGCTCATGCCCTGGCTCGGGAAGTTTTGCCAGTGCGGCGCGCACCACATCGCTGCCCGGCGGCAGGCGTGCCGACAGGCTTTGCGGCGAAGCCTCGGATTCGATCGGCGCGGTGAGGACAATCATCCGAACGCCCTGGGCTGACAAAGCGCGCGTGATGTCGACCAGCCCGTCTTCGTTCAGAGAGGGCAGCTCCAGCACCCGGACCGGCATGCTTGCCGTGTCGGTGAAGGGGCGCGCGGCATGGCGCTGATAGGCATCGAACAGCCTGTTGCTCAGAGCGGTCTCGATACCAAAACCATCGAACAGGATGACAAGCACGCCTGCGGCCAGCAGCAGCGCGGGGACCAGCCACCGGCTGACGGGCCGCAACCAGGTCATTGAAGTCTCGGGAGAATCCATGCCCGCGCAGACTATTCTTGTTAACTAGGCCGGGCCAAGCGCTCTGGCTGCACACGCAGGCAGGGGGGTGAGTAGCGGCAGCATACGAACGCCGGGCGCCGCCAGGCGCGAAGGCCGGACCGCAAGGGGGTCAGAAACTACTTTGTCGTCACCCGGATGGCGACTTGGGCGAGCAGGATCTTGGCGCCCTTTTTCTTCAGCGCGCGGTCTGTCACCGCCTGGAGCCGGTCGGCGATCATGTCCACATCGGGCTGGGCATCGGCGCGCACCACATTGGCGGTGAAGGTCATCAGGTTTCGGATATAGGCGTCGCGCAGCACCGGCAGGGAGCGGCTGACCTCGCCCCGCATTTCCGCGTTTGGCACATCAAGACCGGCGCCCACCATCAGCATTCCGGCCACGCGGTTGTCCACGACGATGGTGGTGTAGATGGGGTCCAGCATGATGTAGCTCACCGACTGGGTGGTTTTGTGCTCTGGCGCTTTTTGGGCTTTGGGGGCATCCTCGGCGCGCACCGAAAGGCTGCTCCCCATCAGGGCAACAAGAGCAACAATTGTGGGGCTAAGGCGCATTCGGGGCACCAGTTCTGCGTGGCGTGGAGCCTAGTAAGCGCCGGATTGGTAAATCGAATTTTAACGGGAGCAACAAATGACCAAATTGATGATTTCGGGCATGGCGCTGGGGGCGGCGGGGGCGGTGGTTATTTCTGCAGCCACGGCTTGGGCGGCCGACCATCCGGGCCAGAAATTCCAAATTTCCCCAGCCAGCCTGGCCAAACCCTATGCCACGCCGGCGGTCGGCAACGAGTCCACCACCATCGCCCGCCCCGCGGGCACCATGCCGGATGTTCCCCAGGGCTTCGCCGTTTCGGTCTTTGCCCAGAATCTGTCCGATGCCCGCTGGATGGCGGTGGCGCCCAATGGCGACGTTTTCCTGGCCGAACCCAGCCGCGACGGCGGCAAGATCACGGTACTGCGCGACAGCAATGGCGACGGCAAGGCCGACAAGACCTTCACGTTCCTCTCTTCGGGTTTCGTCTACCCCCACGGCCTGGCTTTCCATGACGGCTATCTCTATGTCGGCGACCTGCGCGGCATCTGGCGCTTTGCCTATACGGACGGGCAGACCAGCGCGGGCAAACCGGAGAAAGTCACCAGCAAGGTGGCGGACCTGCGGCCCAAGGGCGGCCATGTCACCCGCGATATCGCCTTCGGTCCCGACGGTGGGCTCTACATAGCGCTGGGCTCCAGAGACAATATCTCGGACTTCAAGCCGGGCGCGCAGGTGTTCAAGGTCAATGCCGATGGCAGCATGAGCGAATTCGCCAGCGGCATCCGCAATCCGGTGGGCATCGCCTTCGCGCCGGGCACCAACAATCTCTATGTCGCCACCAATGAGCGTGACGGATTGGGTGACGAGCTGCCGCCGGACTATCTCACCAGCGTCAAGCAGGACGGCTTTTACGGCTATCCTTATGCCTATATCGGCAAGAATCCCGATCCGGTCTGGGGGCCCAAGGACCCGGGCGGCAAGGTTGCTTCCACCATCACCCCGGATGTCTTGTTCCACGCCCACAGCGCGCCGACGGGCCTGGCCTTCTACACCGGCTCGAACTTTCCGGCGGAATACAAGAACGACGCCTTTGTCTCGCTGCATGGTTCCTGGAATGCGGGCAATCCCACCGGCTACAAGGTGGTGCGGGTGCATTTCGTGAATGGCAAGCCGCTCAACGGCTATGAGGACTTCGCCACCGGCTTCTGGAACGGGATGGGCAATTCCGGCGAGCCCGCCAAGGTCTGGGGCCGTCCGGTCGGCTTGGCGGTGGCCAAGGATGGCAGCCTGCTGATCGCCGACGATGTGGCGAATGTGGTGTGGCGGGTGACTTACACGGGAAAGTGAATTCGGTTCGGAACCCATTCCTGACAGGAATGGTGGAGCTGAGCGGAATCGAACCGCTGGCCTCCTCATTGCGAACGAGGCGCTCTCCCAACTGAGCTACAGCCCCGAACCGGCCCCTCCCGGTAACCCGGGGAGAGGCGGGGTTTGTAGGGATGAGGGCTTTCCCCTGTCAAGCGGCCCTGATTTTCGGGCTTTTCTGGCGCGGTTCCCCCCGGTACAACATCGGCCTCACATAGCGAAGCGATAGGCCATTAAAAAAGCATGCTGAACCCCATCGCCGCCCTCATCATAGCCGTCCTGGACATCTACAAATGGGTCGTGATCGCCGCAGTGATCGTAAGCTGGCTGAC
>JANYAR010000119.1 GCA_025361185.1 Alphaproteobacteria bacterium
GTTGACGCCTTCGGCCCGGATGCCGGAGCCATTGTGGGTGCTCGCATGGGCGGCCGTGAATGTAATATTGCGGATAGTGATATCGCGCCCCTTGGTTATGAAAATCCCCTTGTTGTCACAGACCTTGTCCGCAATGACGACGCCGGCGCCCACGCCTTCGATGACCAGCCCGTCTGCATCCCATATGGCGCAGTCCACGTACCGGCCCGGAAATATCCGGATGATGTCGCCGGACTTGGACACGCGGGCAGCATCGCTGGGAAGCGCGTAAGCCTGTCCTTGCCCGACAGTTACAATATCCACTCCGCCCGTCTTCAAATCCGGTTGTCCTGGCCGGAAACCATGCGTTGGTGGCTGTGACGCGCCGGTCAAGAGCATGATCGACAACAGCGGGACGAGCGCACGTACTGACTGAACCGCAGTTTTCATGGTACGGTTTCACCTTTCGCCCGTCCGTTGATTTCAGTCGCGGGCAACCTTTGATCATTCAGCCTAGCGCACTATCGTTAACTTAAATCTGTGTTGCAACCGTGGGGCCGACTGAGCCTGCGCATGGCGAGACAATTTTCCTTGCTGACACCTCCGTCGCCGGTCGAAATATCCTTCAGCGCGCCCGGCGCAGCGCGGTGAGGGGCAGGGTTATATTCGCAAATTGGGATGATCAGGAGGGAGAAAGTCGTAGCTGCGGAAGCAACGCCAGCTGATCTTTCGCCGCCTCTTTTGCGAGAACGACACACCCTCTTTTGAAACCGGTCTCCTCCGAGCTGGGCGCGGCAGGATAGAAAACGCTCAATTTGTTCCGGACTATGAAGGGCTCGATATATTCTCTGACCAATGCCTTGTCCTTGCCGTAGTCGTCGAACCCATAGCCAGGATCATCCGCAACTTCGAAATCATCAATCATGATCGTCGGCTGCGCACAGGATTTCAGAACGAGGTCCAGTTCGTCCGCCAGCGGCAGGTCCATTTTCCAATGCGCGTCCAGGTAGAAGAAAAGCGGCTCATTGCGTCTGTCTGCGCCCAGCTCGGCCAAAATATTGCGCAATTGGGAACGGGTGTCGCCCAGCCGAATTGAGACGTTCCTGTAGCGAAGAAAGCGCGCCTTTACGAAACCGAAACGTCTTGCATTGCCTTCGACAGAGAATACCGGTAGCCCGGTTTCGGCAAAATGCTGTGTCGTTGTGCCGAGATAAGTGCCGGTTTCAATGATTGCCGTAAATTTCAATCCGGTGAGTGCATCAAAAATTTGGCGCCGCCGCGCTTGACCATTAAAGGGGCTCCACTTGGTCCCCCGCGCCGGATCCCGGAAATAATCAATAAACCCGCCACAAATATTTAGGGTTTGTTTTATGGACTTATTGTTGAGGGCGAGCATCGAAAATGCCTAGTCGGCAAGTGCCAGGAATTGCCAGGAATTGAATGAGTGGCTGGTGAAGCAGGTCGTCGGAGAGAAAAGTATTCAGGGGCAACAAGAAAGCACGTGGTCGTCGCACGATTCAAGGCCCGCCTCAAGAGTCGCCCCGATGAGGAGGGCAGGACATTGCGGACTAGGCCCGGCCTCGGAATCCATTGGGCACGCGGTGCGCCCATGTTCGGACGCCTTGTATTCAAGTCATGGGGCGCATTGCCCATCAATCCCGCAGCGGACCAATATGTTAACCAAACGGTACCCTCGCTGGGAATTGCCGACCGCGGAACATTTTTTGGCATATTTCCTGCTGGAAACCAAGTTCGGGAACGCAAGCGTCCCAACTTGGAACGGAGATCGTCATGAAAAGCACTCTCTCTGGCCTGGCGCTGGTGCTCAGCACCGTGTCGGCGTTTGCCGCCGTGGAAGTCGCTCCCGCCCCGGCCATCGGGCTGGGCCTGCCCGCGATCGCGGCTGTCATCATTGTCGGCCTGATCGCGCTGCTGCTGAAGCACACCAAGGCCTAAAACGCCGCACCGGAAAGTCCATTGGCATGCGTACCGCGGCCCATACGAACGGTTCGGATGCAGGTCGGGCGGCGCGATTTGGTCTGGGCCCGGTCGGCTGGGCGGCTTCTGTCTTCTTTGCCAGATATCTGGCGGATGGCATTCGCGATTTGTGGCGGGGCGGCGATGCCTCGCTTGGCCATCTGGCAAATCTCGGCATCTTTCAGTTCCTGGCCTGGTTTGCCGTGCTGTATCTGGTGGCGCGCGGCGGCGAAATGCGCCGGTCCTCCGGCGCCGACCTGGCTGTCCCTTGCCTGATCTCGCTGGCGGCCTTGCTGCCTGACGGCAATGCCGCCTGGGTCGGTCTTTCCGTCCTGGCGGCTTATGCTTTTTGCGCCTTTGCCCAAGACCGCTATTTGCGCGCCGCGGCGATTGTCATGCTGGCGTTGGCGACCCAGCTTTTCTGGGGCCGTATCCTGTTCGAGCTTGTCGCGTTTCAGATCGAGATTGCCGATGCAAAGCTCGCGGCGGGTCTGTTGTCGCTTCTGCACCAGCCCGTGACCTTGCAGGACAATCTCATAGGAACCGGCAATCATCAGATCGTGATCTACGAAGCCTGCACCTCCTTTCACAATATCTCGATTGCGATGCTGGCCTGGGTCACCATCACAAAATTGGCGCGCCGGGATTGGCGCCGCCGCGACCTTGCCACCGCCGCTATTCTTGTTGCGGCGACCGTTGCGATGAATTCCTTGCGCTTGTTCCTGATGGCGTCGTCCGCACCGGGCCGGCTGGATTTTTGGCATGTCGGGCTTGGCGCCCAGCTGATCAACGCCTCCCTGTCGGCCCTGATCACGGGGATCTGCCTGTGGGGTCTTCGTCCCGTCCGTGCCAAGGCTGGTCGCGTCCCATGAGAATCTGGAGACTTGTCTTCGTCCTGATTGGTCTGGCTGGCATGGCTGTGGCCATGCTTCAGCCTGAGGCGCCAAGCCCGCGGGCCCAACGCGCCCATATCCAGGCGGCCCTGGAAAAGCACGGCTATGTCGTTTCCGGGCAGGTCGATATCGGCAAGGCTCTGACGATTACGAAATTTTCCTACCGCGACTGCGACAATGTTCGGGTTCTGCCTGTCAGCATCCTATTCCAGGAGACCGCGCTGCTCCGGAATTCCGAAAACGCCGACGATGACACGACTTTTGTTTATATGAACCGGGAATGGAACGGTGCAGCGTCGCGCCGCATGGCCCTGTCCCATTTGGAGCAGACATTCTTGCAGATGACGCGATGGACCCCGGTTCCGGCCCTCGATACGATGCTCTACATCGCAGCACCCAAAAAATGCAGGCCCGGCGCGCTGGACTGGTCGCGGTTCTGGGCAACCGGTGCGTGATGGCCTGCCTTCAAGGCGGCGCCGGCTGACTATTTGACGAAATCCGCAATGATCGAGGTGGGAGAGCCGCCGGCGCGACGATCATGCGGCGCCGCGCGCAGCACGTACATTTCGTTTTCCGGCACGGGCTCGCACAGGAAGGAGTGATCGTCCAGAAAGCCTTGATAAAAGTGAATTGCGGCTTTGCGAATTTCCGACTTCAGCACCAGATGTGTGATCAATTCATAGCGGGGAAACCACAGATGGGCTTCGCCATCCTCGCTGAAACGCACGCGTGCTTCGCCGGTGGCCGGATCCAGATAGCTGGTTGCCCCCATCATCAGGTCGCCGATCACCCGTCCGCGCCCATCGTAGATCGAACGGCGCTTGAGGACCGGGCTGCGATAGTCCGGCACACTGAGCCGGAAAATCCCGCCGGGTTTAAGGACCCGGTAAACCTCATCCAGGACGAAGGACACTTTCTCGAAGGCGAGGTGCTCCAACACATCCTGAGCCTGGATCTTGGCGATGGCGTTGTCCGCAAAGGGCAGGGGGTCCGCCAGATTGTGCTTTATTTCGCGGTCATGGGCCGGATGGAGCGCCAGGCCGGTGAAATTGGGAATCTGGAATTGGCGCTCATGCGGCCCCAGGCTGCCGAAATAGAGATATTGCTCCATGACCCCAGTGTCTAACGCGGCGCCAGCGCCTGCAAGTCGGCCACGGTCTTGTCGACATCCACCGCGCTCAAGTCGCCCCCGGATGCGTCCTGAATGGTTTTCAGGCTCATGTGCTTGAAAACCGGATATTGGGTATCGCTCAACAGGCCTGGCAGGTCCTTGTTGAGAACAGCCACGGCGGCCGGATCGGCAGCCAGCGTTTCAAGGGGCGTGTCCCGGCTATAGATCGCTTTACTGGCAGGAGGCTCTGCGCGATCCTGCGCCCAGGCGGGGGCCACCAGCAGCAACGATGCGGCGATCGCCGTTCTTGAGAACATGCCGTTCCTCTGGGCCGGGCTTGCGGCTATTTTGCGGCAGTCTGTCTCGCGTGGCAGGCATAGGCAATGTGCCACGAGCCGAGTTTGTCGCAATTTGTACTACGGTTGTCACAGGATGTACTACACTTGTCTTATCAGCAATGATTGCGTGGTTCTTGCGAGGTCCCGGACGTGTTTGTGGCCGCGCGGTTGACCAGCCAAGGCCAAAGCGAAGCGATCTCTTGACCGCTTCGCTTAAACACAGCGAATGATGGACGCCATTTCTCACGCCCCGGCACCACCCTGGAGTGGTCTGGCTTTGCGGGCCCGGCCGGGAAAAGAAATGCCCGCCCGTTCGTCCGTGCGATATCCCCTATTGATATCGGTCCGCTGACATGGGGATCGCGCGGACCGCAGTGTCAGGCGGGCGTTTGCAACTGGGGTGAGGACGGGCCCTATGTCGCGGCCAAAATCGTCCGCAGGGCCTTGTATTTGCTGCACTGCAACATAATATCTGGAGGCCACAATGTGGCGTAGATTGGTGGCAGCAATGCGATTGGACGGATTTGGATCCGGTGTAGCTGGATCCGCGGTAAAGGCGAATCCCAAGACCCGTCCGGCCGGGTCGCCGCTGACGGAAGCCCCATTTGCGCCCAATCCGGGCAATTTGCGCATGCTCCAGTACCTGCCCGAGGGCATGGGGGCGGGCGCCCCGCTGGTGGTGGTGCTGCATGGCTGCGGCCAGACCGCCGGCGGCTATGACCTGGGCACAGGCTGGAGCCAGCTTGCCGATCAACTGGGCTTTGCGGTCCTGGCGGTGGAGCAGAAGCCCGCCAACAATCCCAATACCTGTTTTGATTGGTTTAATCCCGAAGACATCGCGCGCGGCGAAGGCGAAGCGGCCTCGATCGCCGCCATGATCCAAAGTCTGGTGCAGACGCAGGATATGGATGGCAAGCGCGTCTTCATTACGGGCCTGTCGGCGGGCGGAGCGATGACATCGGTGATGCTGGCGACCTATCCGGAGTTGTTCGCGGGCGGGGCGATTATTGCGGGACTTCCCTTCGGGGCAGCGGCAAATGTGCGCGAAGCGCTGGAAAGCATGCGCAGCGCGCCGCTCAAGACACCACGCCAATGGGGCGATGCGGCGCGCGCCGCGTCCAGCACTCCGGGCCCCTGGCCGAAGATCTCGATCTGGCATGGCGCACTGGATGCGGTGGTGAACATCAACAATGCCCAGGCCAGTGTGGCGCAGTGGACCGATCTGCACGGGCTTGTCCTGACGGATGCCAAACAGCAGATAGTGGACGGCGCCGTGCGCCTGGTCTGGGATGACCGGCTTGAAGTCTATACGCTTGCGGCCCTGGGTCATGGCACGCCCATCGACTCCCGCGATCTGGGCCAGCCGGCGCCGTTCATCCTGGATGCCGGTATTTCCTCCACCCGCAAGATCGCGCAATTCTGGGGCCTGGTGCCTGCCGTTATTTCCCGGCCAGAACCCAAGTCAGTGCCGAAGCCAGTGCCCAAGCCTGCGCCAAAGCCTGCACCAGTTCGTATCGAACCGCAGCAACCGGCGCTGCCACAAATCGAGGCGGCGCTGATGGAGCATCCCGAGCCCGTACAGACGACGGCACAGGAGACCGCGGAGAATTTTATCCTGCGCGCCCTCAAGGCGGCAGGGTTGCTCCGGCGTTAAGATCAGCCGCGCCGTTTCCCGAATAAGGGATGACGCTGGCGGCATCCTTCAGTACGCTTGGCTCCATGGTCGATCAGACATCCACCATCGAGACACGCCGTCACCAGATGTTTCCGCATCTGGATGATCGTGATATCGCCCGCCTTCGCCGCTTTGGCGAGGTCCGCCGCTTTGCGGACGGCGAAGCGATCATGAAAGCAGGACAGGTGGCGCAGGGCATGGCTTTTGTGCTGAACGGCACGATCGATGTTCGCCAGGGCGGCGCCATCTCGCAGCGTCAATCCATCACCCAGCACGGCCCCGGCGGATTTCTGGGCGAGCTGGCGCAGCTATCCGACCGCCCCGCGCTGGTGGACGCCACCGCTAGCGGCGAGGTTGAGGCCATCATCGTGCCGTCACGGCGGCTGCGGGACATACTGGTACAGGAGGCCGAACTGGGCGAGCGCATCATGCGCGCCCTGATCCTGCGCCGCGTCGGTCTGCTGGAAGCCGGCCAAACCGGTCCCATCCTGATCGGGCCGTTCGGCACAAGCGACATGCTGCGGCTGGAGAATTTCCTGCGCCGCAACGGCCATCCCCACCGCACCCTGGATTCGGGCACCGATTTCTGCGCCCAGACCCTGCTGAGGCAGTTCACCATCCAGCCCGAGCATCTGCCCATTGTGCTGTGTCCGGGTGGACAGCTATTGCGCAATCCCAGCGAAGGCGAGTTGGCGCGCTGTATCGGGCTGCTGCGTTCGATGGATCCCGACACGATTTACGACACCGCCATTGTCGGGGCGGGACCGGCCGGGCTTGCCGCCGCCGTCTATGCCGCTTCCGAAGGGCTTTCCACCTTGGTGCTGGACTGCCGCAGCTTTGGCGGCCAGGCGGGCGCATCGTCGCGCATCGAGAATTATCTGGGCTTTCCCACCGGAATTTCCGGCCTTGCATTGATGGCGCGGGCCTATAATCAGGCACAGAAATTCGGCGCCGAGATCGCCATTCCCGATGAAGCGCTGCTGCTGGAGACGGACGCAAAAGATCAAGCGCGCTTCCGGCTGAAACTGGGAAATGGCGAGACCGTCCAGGCGCGCAGCGTGGTGCTGGCCAGCGGCGCGCGCTATCGCCGGCTGGGCATCCCCAATCTGTCGGACTTCGAAGGCACCTGCGTGCATTACTGGGCCAGCGCGATCGAGACGCGGCTGTGTGCCGGGCAGGAGGTTGTGCTCACCGGCGCGGGCAATTCCGCGGGCCAGGCCACGGTATTCCTGGCGGGCAAGGTGAAAAAGCTTTGGATGGTGGTGCGCGGCAAAGACCTGGAAACGACCATGTCGCAATATCTGATCGACCGCATCCGGGCGCTGCCCAATGTCGAGGTGCTGACCCGCACCGAGATTTGCGGCCTGGAGGGCTCCGATGCGACTTTGCGCCAGGTGCGCTGGAAGAATCGCGACAGCGGCGAAGAAACCTCGCGCGATGTGGGCCATGTCTTTTCCTTCATCGGCGCTGATCCCAATACAGACTGGCTCAAGGCGTGTGACATCAAGCTGGACGACAAGGGCTTTGTTATCACCGGCGGTGACAGCACCCATTTTCTGGCCACCAGCCGTGACGGTGTGTTCGCGGTGGGCGATGTGCGCTGTGGCTCGGTCAAGCGGGTGGCTGCGGCGGTGGGCGAGGGCTCAACCGTGGTGTCGGCCATTCATGCCTATCTTGCCAAACAGCGGGCGGCGCAAGACCAGAAAGCAGCGGCGGAATAGATGGCCCAAGATTTTTGCGGCCATCTCGACACAATCCAGAAGGTCACACCCAGCGCGAAGGGCTGTGAGGAATGCCTGAACCTGGGCTGGGAATGGTTTCACCTGCGCGTCTGCCGCACTTGCGGTCATGTCGGCTGCTGCGACCAGTCACGGGGCAAGCATGCCACCAAGCATTTCCACCATACCAAGCACCCCATCATCGAAGGTTATGATCCCCCGGAAGGCTGGGGTTGGTGCTATGTTGACGAAGTGATGTTCGATCTGGCCGGTAATGTTACCCCGCAGGTCGGCCCAATTCCCCGCTATTATTAGGAGACAGAGATGCACGAGAAAATCCGCGAAGGCTTCGATGTCTTTCTGCATGACGGCGAGAAATCGTTCGGCGCGGTGCGTCAGGTGCGCAAAACCGAACTGGTGGTCTATATCGAGAATGCGGGGGATTTCGAAATCCCGTTCAGCGCGGTCAAGGATGCCGAGGCCGGGAAGGTGATCCTGGATTCGCACTTGCTTGATCCAAAACTGAAGGAAGCTATTCGCCGCGCCCATCGAGGAGAAGATCCGCGCATCCTGTGATGGGCGGGGAGTGGTCCGTGCATTTGGTAGAAAAATCGGGGAAACGATGAGAAAACTGCTTTTGCTTTGCGCGGTGCTGGCGTTTGCGCAGCCTGCGAGCGCGCGCGAATTGTGGACCAAGGACCAGGCCAATGCCTGGTACGCCCAGCAGAAATGGCTGGTGGGAAGCAATTATATTCCCGCGGACGCCATCAACCAGCTGGAGATGTGGCAGGCGGCCAGCTTCGATCTTGCTGCAATCGACAAGGAGCTAGGCTGGGCGCAGGGGATCGGCATGACCACCATGCGCGTCTTCCTGCATGACGGTTTGTGGCAACAGGATGCGCCGGGCTTCAAGAAGCGCATGGATGCCTTCCTGGCGATTGCGGCGAAGCACGGCATCAAGCCGCTGTTTGTGCTGTTCGACAGTTGCTGGGACCCCGCTTACAAGCTCGGCCCCCAGCATCCGCCCATCCCCGGCGTGCACAATTCAGGCTGGGTGCAGGGCCCGGGCGCCAAGACCCTGGCGGACCCGTCGCAATATCCCCGCCTCCAATCCTATGTGGAGGATATCGTCGGCAGTTTTGCCCATGATGATCGCATTCTGGGCTGGGATGTGTGGAACGAGCCGGACAACAGCAATGCCAGCACCTATGCCGACAACAGCCAGGCGCGCTTCGACCATGTCGCCTTCCTGCTGCCCAAGGTCTTTGAATGGGCGCGGTCGGTAAACCCGTCGCAACCGCTGACCAGCGGCATCTGGCACAACAGCAACTGGGACAAGCTCGACGGCCTCAACGCGGTGGAGAAGACCCAGCTGACCCAGTCCGACGTCATCAGCTTCCACGATTACAGCTGGCCGGAGACTTTCGAGGCGCGCGCCGCCGCGCTCACCGTCTATGGGCGTCCCCTGATCTGCACGGAATTTATGGCGCGGGGCGCGGGCTCGACCTTCGACACCATTCTGCCCATCGGCAAGCGCCGCAATATCGGCATGATCAACTGGGGCTTCGTGAATGGGAAAACCCAGACCGACATGCCCTGGGACAGCTGGCAGCGGCCCTATACCCTGAAGCCGCCGACCCTGTGGTTCCACGATATCTTCCGGCCCGACGGCACGCCGTACCGCGCGCGCGAGACCGTCATCATCAAGAGGCTGAGCGCCGCGCCCAAGACCGTCGTGCCGGCCATGGAATGAATCATTTCCACGGTGTGCCTTATTTCCAGGGGGTAACGGGCGGCACCTTGTCGGTGGCGGCGGGCGCTTCGACCGAGCCGAAGTCGGCCGGCGACACGATCTCCAGATATTCCATGTCGGGCGAATAATCGAACAGGTAGTGCACCATGCCGGGGCGCTGATGCACCACGTCGCCAGCTTCCACCAAGGTGACCTTGTCTTCGTACATGAACTTGGCCCAGCCCTTCACCATCACGACGATCTGGAAATCGCAGACATGATAGTGCCAGCCGGTGCCGTCGGTGGGCGCCATATTGGCCTTGACCAGATGGGCAATCACCTTGCCCTGGGTCGCGCCGGCGATGCCCAGATCGCGATAGAGAAAGAAATCGCGCAAGCCGCCCGCTTTGTATGGCGTATCGCCCGGCTTGATATGGCTGAAAAACGTGCTGCCCCTATTGGGCAAAAAAGGCTCCTGGCCCATGGTCTAGCTCCAATGCTGCGACGCACCATTAAGGCACCAAATCGGAACCTTGGAAAGAGCCAATGAAAGTGGGGCCTGCTGATTCTCTGGGGAGGGTTTTTCTGCAAAAATGTGCAGCGCAACAGAGCGTTAGCGGGCGTTGATGCTTTCCACGCCATTGGCTTTCCACACCGCTGCCGCCTTCGCGTCGGTAAGAAAGCTGATGAAAGTCTGCGCTCTCACGGAATCGGTGCTGGCCGCGGCAATCCCGGCGGAAAAGTCCACGCTTGCGCCATAGGTGCCGGGCACCGGGCCTGCCAACGCGACATCCTTACTGGCCGCCAGTTCGGGCAGCATCTGCAGCGCGATGCTGGCCTGGCCGCCGGCCAGCGCCGTGACCGCCAGGCCCTGAACAGGCACGCGCCTGACACGCGCAAATTCCGGCGCCGACAGCATGCGATCAATCACCTTGCCCGCCGATGTTCCTGCCGCCGGATCGGCATAGGCCACGCCCCTGGCCGCAAGCAGCGCCTCGCGGAATTTTTCCGGGGTGGAAATGTCGGGCACGGCCGCCCCGGTTTTCACGCCAACGCCGACCGCGATGCGGCCCAGCGGCGTCATGCCCATGACGCTGGGCAACTCCACGATATCGGTAGTGGGCAGCAGCACCACATCGGCGGGGCCGCCTTCTTTCAGGGTCTGGAAAATCTTGTCGCGGGCGCCGCCGCCCACGGTGACCAGGGTGCCGGTCTCTTGGGTGAATTGCGCCGCCAGCGCCCGGACGCCGGGCGCTGCGGAGGCCGGCGTCAGCACCGTAATGGTGGCCGCGCCCGCGGGTGCGGTCATCAACGCCAGCACAAGCAACGCGATACTAGACGGTCTGATGCTAGACGGTCTGGGGATCGACATGCAGGACATCTACCAGATATTTGAGATTGCCCTTGATGTTCTCTTCCATGTTGCTGCCCGCCGGGATCATCGAGGCATCGAGATCCAGCGTCACCCAGCCCTTGTAATTCTTTTCGATCAGGAACTTCTGGATGGCGGGGAAATCCACGCCGGCGGAATCCGGGCCGCCCAGGTTGCGGAACCAGCCATGGCCGCCGGCTTCCGGACCGGACTTGGGCACCGCCAGCACCTTGTTGCCGCGCAGATGGCGGGGCGCGTCCTTGTAATGCACCTCGGCCACGCGCGGCCAATAGTCTTTCATGATCTGCAGCGGGTCCATGCCGCCCAAGGTGAGGTGCGAGGTGTCGGTGGTCAGCCAGACATAACGCGGATCGGTCAACTCCATCAGCTTGCGGGTCTCATGCTCGGTCTGGATCAGCGAGCCGACATGGGGATGCGGCGCCAGCTTGATGCCGAACTTGATGGTTTCCTTGCCGATGGCGTTCAGCGCGTCGGCACAGACCTTGATCTGCTCGTCGCTCACATCATAGCCCGGCGGGCGGCCGCCATTGTTCATCTTGAAATGGTTGCAATAGCCGAAGGGCAGGATGAAATCGCGCGCGAACTTGATGTGATCGGCAATGGTCTTGGGCGTCAGGCGCGGATCGTAGAAATTGCCGGAGAAATCGGGGCCGCCGCCATTGGAGCAGGTCACCATCTGCAGACCGGCATCGTCCATCAGCTTTTTCAGCACCAGCGGCTTGTCCAGATAGTTCACGACATTCTGGCGAAAGGGCTCGATGCCGGGCATGCGCAGCCTTTGCCCCACCTTGATGGCTTCCTCGATATTGGTTTCCCAGGAGATGGCGCTGTAGGCATAGCGGAAGGGCAGGGGCTTGGCGGCAGCCGGGGTCAGGCCCAGACCTGTTGCACCCGCGAGGGCCGCGGATGTTTGCAGGAAATGGCGGCGTGCGATGGTCATCGATTTCTCCCTTGTTCTTTTGCGCCACGATGACACAGGCCCGGCAGCCCTGTCTTGTCAAAAAAGGTGAACCGGCGGGGCGCGCGGAGCGTAGAGGATGGGCCTGAATCCTGTCGGAAAATCCATGCTGCCCAAGGTCCAAGCCCTCATAGCTGCCAGCCTCGGCGCACTGCTTTCGGCGTGCCAGCCTTTCGGCTTGATCAATCTGCTGGTGTCCAGGTCGGGTTATGACCTGCATCGCGGCCTGGCCTATGGCGATGATCCCCGCCAGCGACTGGACATTTATGTCCCCCGCGGGCTCAAGGCGCCCGCGCCGGTTCTGCTGTTTTTCTATGGCGGCTCCTGGCAGTTGGGAACCCGCGGCGACTATCTTGCCCTCGGTCAGGCCTTTGCCAGTGCCGGGATCGTGACGGCGGTGGCGGACTATCGGCTTTATCCCCAAGTGAAATATCCCGGCTTTGTCGAGGACGCGGCGCGCGCGCTGGCCTGGCTGCATGCCCATGCCGGGGAGTATGGCGGCGACGGCGCGCGTATTTTTGTCAGCGGTCATTCGGCGGGCGCCTACAATGCGGTGATGCTGGCGTCGGAGCCGCAATTCCTTCAGGCCAAAGGCGGCAGCCTGGACTGGATCAAAGGCGTGATCGGCATCGCCGGGCCTTACAATTTCCTGCCCATGCACGATCCCGCCTATATCGATATGTTTCATGGCGCCAACAATATCGACTCCATGCCGGTTCATCATGTGAACGGCGCCCGCCCGCCCATGCTGCTGATCACCGGCGAACAGGACGCGACCGTGGCGCCGCACAACAGCGATGACATGGCACGCAGTCTGGAAAGTTTTGGCAACAGCGTCCGCGTGATCCGCTATCCCGGCATCGGCCACACCGGCGTGATCCTGTCGCTGGTGCCGGGCTTTCGCGGCACCACGGCCTTGCGGCAGGACATGCTGGACTTTATCCATGCTCATTGATGGCGAAGACGGACCATATCCTCCCCGAGCGTTTGCGCCCCGGACTGAAGCTGGTCTTTTGCGGAACGGCCGCCGGCCGGCAGTCGGCCCTGCAAAAGGCCTATTACGCCCATCGCCAGAACAAGTTCTGGAACACGCTGCATAAGATCGGGCTGACGCCGCGCCTCTTCACCCCGCATGACTATGAAAAATTGTGGGAACTGGGCATCGGCCTGACCGACATCGCCAAATTTTCCTTCGGCATGGATCATCAATTGCCCAAGGACGCGCTGGGCGCGCAAGCGGTGGCGGCGCTGAAGGCGCGCATCCGCAAAGCCAAGCCGAAAATTCTGGCCTTCACCAGCCTCAATGGCGGGCGCAAGGTGATGGGGCCCAAGGCCGTGGCGGGCGAGCAGGCAGAGATGCTGGGAGAAACGCAGGTCTGGATCTTGCCGTCGCCTTCGCCCTTGGCTGCCAATCACTGGGACATTGCGCCCTGGCGCGACCTGGCCAAAGCGGTGGCCAAGCTTGGCGCGGTATAGAGCGGTGCGCCGCCGGTTGCTTTTCGTGCCTATCCGACGCGTCTGGCCACCGTGAGGCCGAGGACCAGCAACACCAGGAAAATGACCAGGAAGATAAAGAACAAGGTCTTGGCGATGGCGATGGACGTGCCGGCGATGCCGGTAAAGCCCAGCAGGCCCGCAATAAGGCCGATCACCAGGAAAATCAGGGCCCATTTCAGCATGAATATCTCCGCCTTCAAAAATCCCGCGGGAAATAAAATACGCACCGGCTGCAAAAGTTCCCGGCACCATTTGCACGGGAAAATGGAACTTATTGCGGAGTGACTTGGTCGCGCAGGCGGGCTGAGCCGCGCGTCGCATCATGCAGCAGCTGTTCCGCCGGTTTCCCCGGCGAGGCGGTCTGGGCAGGCTGTTGTGTCGTGGGCGGCGGTGCGCTCAGGGCCCAGCCCACGATTTGCGTCACCGCCATGCCCAGCGCCTGTTGCATGGCTTGGGCGGCCGCTGCGGCGCTGTTGGCGGATGCCGTGCCGGTCTGGGTGGCCGAGAAGCTGGAAACAATGGCGCGGCCATGGCTGGTCGTCAGCTTGGCGGTGATGGCGACGGTCAAGCTGGGAATGCCGTCAGGCTGGCTGTAATGCGCCGCGAAGTCTTTCACTTCGGTGACAAGGTTATAGTCGGCATGCAGGGCCGCCTGTTCGGGCGCCACCGCGTCGATGCGGCCCGAGGCCTCGAAAGCGTCCAGCAGCGCCTGCTGCACAACAGGAGATACGCGGTCGGGATAGGTCGCCTTGGCGTAGTAATCCAGGCTGCCGTCGGTCTGCATCAGGGCGATGCGGTCGCTGTCCAGGCCACCCGGCACGTCGGGCCGCAGGATCGTCAGCGCCCAGCTGACCTTTTCGCCCTTGGCGGGGGCAAAGGTCGGCCGCACTGGATAGATCGGCCCTGGCTCGGGTGGGCCGAGCAGGTCTTTGCCGCAGGCCGACAAGGCCAGTGCCGGGGCGCCGATCAGCAATAGCCGCCGCGAAATCGTGGCGCCTTGAATCTTGCCCTTTTGAATCATTGGAGTCCTCATTTGGGTTCATATCCCTTGCGCCGGTCGCCGAACAGCAGCGTGGTGGGCGCGCGGTTCAACTGGTCGGAGGCTTGGGTCAGGTTGGCCACCAGCCGCCGCGTTTCGCCGATCAGGTCGCTTATCTGCGCCACCCCGTCGCCATTGATGACGGCGTCGGCATCGTCGGACACTTTGCCGAATTTCGCGACCGTGAGGTCGACATGGTCCAGGATGGGATTCAGCTTGTTCGAGAGGTTGCTGAGATTGATCATCGCCTTGTTGGCGTTGACGATGGTGGCGTCGATGGTGGCGCTGCGCCGCGCGATCACCTGGGTGGTTTCGTCCAGGTTGGCGAGCATATGGGCGATGGCGCGGCGGTTGTCGTCATTGAGCAGATCGTTGAGCCGGGAGGCTGCCACGTTCAGCTTAGCGACCACCTCCGGCGCCGATCGCTGCAACTCGGCGAAGGAGGACGGTTTGGTGCGGATCACCGGATAGCGCTGGCCTTCACGGGCCACCAACAAGGGTGACGCGGACGTGCCGCCGGCGATCTCGACAAACGAGCCGCCGGTCAGGCCCTGGCTGTCGATCGAGGCGACGCTGTCTTCGCGGATGTTGAGACCGGGCTGCACCTGCAGGGTGACGATGACGCGCTGGGGGTCGGCGGGATCGAATTCCAGGTTGGTGATACGCCCCACCTCGATGCCGTTGTAGCGGGTGAGGGTGCCTTTCCCCAACCCGGTGACCGAACCATTGAAATAGGCCTGGTAGTAAGTAAATTCCTGGCTGTACTGCGCACCGGCCAGCCACAGGATGGTGACCACCAGCCCG
Source organism: Alphaproteobacteria bacterium (assembly GCA_025361185.1). GTDB lineage: Bacteria > Pseudomonadota > Alphaproteobacteria > Micropepsales > Micropepsaceae > Rhizomicrobium. The sequence goes on from JANYAR010000119.1 coordinate 15,115, forward strand.
ATAACGCAGGTTAATACAAAGGCGCCTACCGCGACGTAATTGGCTTTGGTTTCCATCAGTGCGCCTCCTCCGACGCCATATCCATGGACGAGAGGGCCGCGCGGCCGCGCACGCCCGAGAAATAGTCCTTGATCCAGGGTTCGTTATTCTTGCGCAGCTCGGCGATGGTGCCGATCACCAGCTTCTTGTTCACCAGCACGGCGATGCGGTCGGTCACCGCCCGCAGCGTGTCGATGTCGTGGGTCACCATGAAGACCGTGAGCCCCAGGGCTTTTTGCAGCTGCCGGATCAGTTCGTCGAACTGATTGGCCGAAATCGGATCCAGCCCGGCGGTGGGCTCGTCCAGGAACAGAAGTTCGGGGTCCAGCGCCAGGGCGCGGGCGAGGCCGGCGCGCTTTTTCATGCCGCCTGACAATTCGCTGGGATATTTGTTGCCGGCATCGGGCGGCAAGCCGACCATGTCGAGTTTCATGGCCGCGATCTCATCCATCAGTGTTTGGCTCATATCGGTATATTCCCGCAAAGGCACCTGAATGTTCTCCGCCACGGTCTGGGACGAGAACAGCGCGCCTTCCTGGAACAACACGCCCCAGCGCATTTCCAGCTGCCGCATGGCGCCGCCTTCGATGTCGCCGCTGGTCGGCTTGCCGAACACCTCCACGATACCTTCCATGGGGCGGATCAGTCCGATGATGGAGCGCAGCAAGACCGACTTGCCCGCGCCCGAGCCCCCGACCACCCCCAATACTTCGCCGCGATGGACGTCGAGATCGATATGATCGTGGATCACCTTGTCGCCGAAGCCATTGACCAGCCCGCGCAACCTGATGATGCTTTCTTTTGCGTCACCTGTCATCGAATGCCGTGCACCACGGACATGACGCAGAAGGGTGTAGTTTTTCGCTTCGCCGACCATCAGATCCCCAGCACCGAGAATATGACTGAGAAGGCGGCGTCCATCACAATCACCAGGAATATGCCTTCCACCACCGAGCGGGTGGTGAGCAGGCCGACACTGGCGGCGTTGCGCTCGACCTGGAAGCCTTCATAGCAGCCGACCAGGGCGATGACGAAGGCGAAGACCGGCGCCTTGATCAACCCCACCAGCATGGTGTTGACGGTCACCGCCTCATGGAGCTGGCGCAGGAAGACCGGGATGGTGATGCCCAACTGGAAATAGCACATGAAGGCGCCGCCGAGCAGGCTCATGATGTCGGAATAAAAGGTCAGGAACGGCAGCGCGATCACCAGCCCGATGATGCGCGGCAGCACCAGCGTGTCCACGGTGTTCAGTCCCATGGTCTGCATGGCGTCGATCTCTTCATTGACGCGCATGGTGCCGATCTGGGCGGTGAAGGCGCTGCCGCTACGGCCCGCCACGATGATGGCGGTGATCAGCCCGCCGATTTCGCGCAGCACGCCCACGCCGAGCAGGTTGATGGTGAAGACCTCCGCCCCGAAACGCTTGAGCTGGTCGGCGCCTTGATAGGCCAGCACGACGCCGATCAGGAAAGCCAGCAGCCCCACGATGGGCAGGGCGTTGATGCCGGTTTCCTCGATCTGGTGGAACAAAGCGTGGATGCGAAGATTGCCCTTGGGCCTGAGGATGGCCTCGCCCGTTTCCACCGAGACGCGGCCCAGATAGGCCAGCATCTCAATGGCCTGGGTACAGGCGAGAACCGTGGCGCGGCCGATCTTGTAGAGCCGTCCGCGAAAGCCGGCAGGGATGCGCGACTTGCGCGGCTCGGCCCTATGCGGCTGGTCCAGGCTTTCCAGCAGTGGCTGATACAGTTCGGGCAGCCGGAAGGTGGAAATCTGAGCTCCGGCTGCTTCCAGCGCGCGGCGGGTGCGCAGCAAGAGCCACGCCCCGGCGCTGTCCAGGCGGGATATCGCGCTTGCGTCTATTTCCAGGACGCCAGCCAGGGGTTTGGCGGATCCGGTGGCACCCAACGCCGCGTTCAATTCCCGGTCCAGCCGGGCGCTTTCGGCAATGGTCCAGGCTCCGCCCACGGCCAGTTTGCGGCCGTCTCGGTCCAGCTTGAACCAGGCGTCCAGCCCGTCTGCGGCGGAATCCACGCTTGTCATGATTGCCCACCAGGAAGTTTGAACAATGCGGTAGAACCGCAAGAAACGCCACACGCTTGCCCGGCTATTGCGCTGCGGTGTAGGCGTTCAGCTGGCGAAAGCTCCACTGGAGCTTTCGCCGGCCGGCTTCACGGGGGCATGGGGATGGCGGCGCACCCCCTTGAGCATCAGCCGCACCGCCTCGAAATGGATCGCCGCCACCACCTTCAAGGTCATCAGCGGATAGCGCAGCAGCAATCTCGCCAGCACGCCATCGCGCATGGCCCGGCGTTCGCCCGCAAAGCTGGCGTTCAGGATGGGGCTGCCGGCTTCTTCCTCATCAATGACGACAGCGACATCCTCGCCCGGCGGGCGGATGCGGAACTGATAGCGGCAGTCGCGCGACAGAAAGGGCGAGACATAAAAGGCCTTGGGACAACCATGGCGTACCAACTTCTGGTCTTCGCCAACAGGCAGGACATAGGCGTGCCGTTCGTCATAGGTGTTGTGGACTTCATAGATGATCGCTTTCAGCGATCCGTGCTCGTCGTCGCAGAACCACACGCTGATGGGATTGAAGACAAAACCCAGGATGCGCGGATAACACAGCACCCGCCGCGCGCCCTTGGCCTCGATCCCATTTTTCGTCAGCAGATCGTCCAGCCATGCATTTAGATCGGGAGGCTTTTTAGAACCCACGGGGCCATGATCTCTGTCCTGGAAGCTGAACAGGCCCCAGCGATTGTGCTTGAACAGCCGCATTTGCTTATCCAGCACCGCCAACTCGTCCAGCTCCAGCAGCATGGCGAAGACCCGGTATTTGAAACGGTGATGCCTGGGGCGCAGCCGCTGGTGCATCACCCAACCTTCGTAAATTGATGAGGCAGTCATGGCTCTATCTACGCGCATTCGCGGGCAGCGGATCAAGCCATTGATCCAACTCGCCTGGACCAGCGTAAATCCGCTATGCTGGCACATGCCCGAACTGCTTCTTTTCCGGCCCCGTCCCCGGCTTTTCGCCGCACTGGCATGGGTTTGCGCCTGCCCCAGCAAATGACGCCCCAAGCGCCGGAATTGAACGCTCTGCTGGTCGCCGTCGCGGCAGACCGCGATCGCGCCGCCTTTGGCGCCCTGTTTGACCATTTCGCGCCCCGGGTGAAGGCCTATCTGCTGCGGCTGGGGGCGTCACCCGCACTGGCCGAGGACCTGGCGCAGGAGGCCCTGCTCAGCCTGTGGCGCAAGGCCCATTTGTTTGATCCCGCCAAGGCTTCGGCGGCGACCTGGCTTTTCACCATCGCCCGCAACCTGCGTATCGACGCCATCCGGCGCGAAAGGCGTCCCGAACTTAGCCCTGAGGATTTCATGACCGAGGCCGAGCCGATGGCCGATGACGGCCTGGCCCAGGCCGATGACGAGGCCCGGCTGCGTGCGGCGCTGAAGCAACTGCCCGCCGATCAGATTCAAGTGGTCGAATTGTCCTTCTTCGCCGACAAGCCGCATAGCCAGATCGCTGCCGAGCTGGACATTCCCTTGGGCACCGTGAAGTCGCGTCTGCGGCTGGCGATGGCGCGGCTCAAGCGCGGCTTGGGAGAGGTGTCATGATCCAGCACCATCCTGATGACGCCTTGTTGCTGGGCTATGCTTCGGGTACGGCCGATGAAGCCGTCAGCCTGATCATCGCCACCCATATGTCCTATTGTTCGCTCTGCCGGTTGCGCAGCCGCGAGCTGGAGGCGATCGGCGGCGCGCTGCTGGAGGATATTCTGCCCGCGCCTTTGGCCCGCACTGCGCGCGACAATGTGTTGGCGAAACTGGATAACGTGCAACCTTATGAGCGGCCCGCGCGCCCTGCGCCGTCACGTGACAGCACGCCCGCGGTGCTGCGCCCCTATATCGGGGGCGATCTCGCGCGGGTGCGCTGGCGGCGGATCGGGCCGAGCCTGTCCTATGTGCCCTTGTTCCGCCGTGGCGCGGTGGCCGCGCGTCTGCTCCGCGGCGTGCCCGGCGCCGACAGCGGTCTGCACGGCCACCGGGGGCTTGAACTGACCCTGGTGCTGCAGGGCGGTTATACCGACGTGACCGGCAGCTACAGTCCGGGCGATTTGCAGGTGATGGAGGGTGACGCGCGCCACAATCCGGTCGCCGATCCGGGCGAGGATTGCATCAATCTGGCGGTCACCACCGGACGGCTGGCTTTCGACAGCCTGATCCAGAAGATTGCAGCGCCCCTGTTTGGCTTCTAAAAAGCCTTTCGCTTTTGGGAGACCGCCATGGAACAAGTCCGCCTGGGCCATACCGGCTTGAAAGTCTCGCGCATCTGTCTGGGCACCATGACCTATGGCGACCCCAAATGGCGCGACTGGGTGCTGGACGAACAGGCCTCGCGCCCCTTCCTCCAGCGCGCTGTGGAGGCGGGGATCAATTTCTTCGACACCGCCGACATTTATTCCAATGGTGCGTCGGAAGAGGTGGTGGGGCGGGCGCTGAAGGATTTTGCCGGAAAGCGCGAAGACTATGTGCTGGCGACCAAGGTGTTTTTCCCGGTCGACGGCCGCCATGGCGGATTGTCGCGCAAGCACATAATGCACGCCATCGAAGATTCTTTGCGGCGTTTGGGCACCGACTATGTCGATCTCTACCAGATCCACCGTTTCGACAATCACACCCCGATCGAGGAAACCATCGAAGCGCTGCACGATGTCGTAAAAAGCGGCAAGGCGCGTTATATCGGCGCTTCGTCGATGCATGCCTGGCAGTTCGCCAAATATCTGTCCACCGCACAGGCCATGGGCATGACGAAATTCGTCTCCATGCAGAATTTCTACAATCTGGTGTACCGGGAGGAGGAGCGCGAGATGCTGCCGCTGTGCCGCGACGCCGGCATCGGCGTGATCCCCTGGAGCCCGCTGGCGCGCGGTTTTCTGGGACGAAGCCACGCGCATGCGCTGGACAAACAATCCACCCGCGCCAAAAGCGACAATATTTTGGATATGCCGTTCGACGATGCCGATCTGGAAACCCTGCGCCGGGTCGAGGAGACGGCCGCAAAACATGGCAAGAGTAACGCCCAGATCGCCATCGCCTGGCTGCTCGCCAAGGGCATCACCGCGCCCATTATCGGCGCCTCCAAGATGCGCCATCTGGAAGACGCCATCGCCGCCGCCGACATCAAGCTGAGTGCCGAGGAAGTCGCCTATCTTGACGCGCCTTACCGGGCCAAACCTGTCGCAGGAAACTTACGATAAACACCCATGTCATGGGCGGCCTTGAGCCGCCCATCCATCGTTGTGCAAAGCGCAAACGGAGAAATGGATGGCCGGGTCAAGCCCGGCCATGACAAGAGTTATTACAGCGGCCACCAATCCAATTGGTTCTTGTAAGCCGCGTCGTCGGTCTTCTGGTCCCAGCCGCCGCCCAGCGCATTGTAAAGTGTCAGGCTGGCTTCCAGCCGCGCCAGCTTGGTCTGCACCAGCGTCTGCTGGGCGCTGAACAGGGCCTGCTGGTTGTTGAGCAGCGACAGGATGTCGATGGTGCCTTCGCGGTACTGAAGCTCGGAAATGCGGAAAGCCTCGGTGTCGGCCCTGGTCTGGACCTCCACCAGCGCCAACTGGTCGTTGGTGCTCTTGACCGAATCCAGCCCGATCTCGACGTCCTCGAACGCGGTGAAGACCGTCTTGCGGTAGCTGGCGATCAGTTCCTGCTGCAGCGCCAGCGCCTTGTCGTTCTGGGCATGGATGCGGCCGCCGTCAAAGATGTTTTGAACCACCGCCGCGCCGATGTTCCAGGCAAAGCCCGCCGGTCCGAACAGGTTGGAAAGCGCGGAGACCGGGCCATAGCCGGCGCCACCCGAAAGATTGAGCGAGGGGAAATAGGTCGAGCGCGCCGCATCGACATTGGCATGGGCAGCATAAAGCTCGGCTTCGGACTGGGCGATGGAGGGATTGCGCAGCAACAATTCCGACGGCAGGCCGGCCTGCACCGACGGCGCGGCGATGCCGTCCAGATTCTGCGCCTTGACGTCATAGCCCTCGGGCGCGCGTCCCAGCAGGACGGCGAGGGAATAGCGCGCCTGCTTTTCCTGCTGGATCAGGCCCGGCAGGCTGGATTCCTGCTGCGCCAGGATGGCCTGCTCTTCGGCTAGGTCCAGGTTGGACGACACGCCGCTGCTCACCTTGGCTTGGGTGATGGCCAGGATGCGCTTGGCGGCGGCGATGTTGGCATTGGAAATGGCGATG
>JANYAR010000052.1 GCA_025361185.1 Alphaproteobacteria bacterium
GCTGCCAGGCGTTTTCATTTTCTGATCCAAGTCGTCAACACTCCGCTCGTCCCCGTAAGAAAAAGCCGTCACAGGCTTTCCTGTGTTTACCACTGAGTGGCCTTGGGCTTCGCTGCCGCCCACTCGGGCGGGAGTTCGAGACGGAAGAGCAGGCAGGCGTTGCGGGTGGTCCACGCACGGACGTCGTCATCGCGTTCACCCCGAAGTTCAGCAAGGAGGTTCGAGGTGAGCGCCACCATCGAGGGATCGCAGCGTTTTCCGCGATGCGGCATGGGTGGCAGATAGGGCGCGTCGGTTTCCACCAGCAACCGGTCCAGCGGCACGCTTTTGATGACATCACGCAAGGCGGTGGAATTCTTGAATGTGGCGATGCCCGACACGGAAATGTAAAGCCCCAGTTCCAGCGCCGCGTCGGCCAGTTTCTGGGTGCCGGTAAAGCAATGGATCAGGCCGGTGAAGGCCCCCTTGCCCATCTCGTCGCGCAAAATATCAATCGTGTCATCATCGGCGTCGCGGCTATGGACAATCACCGGCAGGCCGGTCGTGCGTGCCGCCGCGATATGGAAACGAAAATTGACCTGTTGCTGCGGCTTCGGCGAATGTTCGTAATAATAGTCGAGCCCCGTCTCGCCGACGGCCACCACCTTGGGATGGGCGGCCTGTGCGATCAGCACCGCTTCATCTTCCAGCAATTCCTTTTGCGCCTCGTGCGGATGCACCCCCACGCTGCACCAGACATCGGGGAATTTCTCCGCCACTGCCCTTACGCCGGCAAAGCGCCCCAGCTCCGTGCCGATGCTGACGCACACCCCCACGCCCGCGGCGCGGGCCCGGGCCATCACCTCGTCCACCTTCCCGGCATAGTCGGGAAAATCCAGATGACAGTGAGAGTCTACAAGCATTAGAGCGCCCCACCACGCGCCGTGCGGGCAAGATCGCGCGCCGTGGTCAGCAGCACCTGGCGCGGCTCCAGATGCAGGCCGGAGGCGCGCGCAAAGCCCTGCTCGATCCGTCCCAGCTGCGCCACCCAACGCTCCAATCCCGGCGTGCCGCCATGGGCCTTGGCGCGAATGCGCTCTGCAAGCGATGCCGACAGGAAGTCGCCGAATTGTTCCAGCCCATCGCGGATGCGGAACAATTTCTCGCCAAGGCTCAGCAGCGCCAAAGGATCGGGATCGCGGGCATTGTCGACCAAAAGATCCGCTTCCTGGGCCAGCGCCGCGCCATCACCGGTCGCAAGCGTCAAGGCTGCGCCAATACTGCCGCCGGAAAGCCGCGCCAGCGAGGCGCGTTCGGGGTGCGAAACATCCGGCAAATATTGGATGAGCGCCTGTTCCAGGGTCGCCGAATCCAGGGGCCGCAATTCCAGCCGCTGGCAACGCGAGCGGATGGTGGGCAAAAGCCGCCCCGGCGTATTGGACAGAAGCAGCAGCATGGCGTTACCCGGCGGCTCTTCCAGCATCTTGAGAAGCGCATTGGCGGCGTTGTCGTTCATGTCGTCGGCGGTATCGACAATCGCCACGCGCCAGCCGCCGGCGCCGCTGGTCATGCCGAAGAAATCCGCCAGCCGCCGTATCTCGTCCACCGACAGCACGGTCATCAGCTTGCCGGTCTTCTGGTTGATCGCCCGTTTCAGCACCAGCAGGCCGGGATGGGACTGCGCCGTCACCTGTCGCGCATCGCGATTGTCTTGCGCCACCGACAGGTCGTCCGGCCCGGCATCGGTCGCGCCATAGGCCAGCATATAGCGCGCGATCCGGTAAGCCAGGGTCGCCTTGCCCACACCCGGCGGACCGGTGATCAGCCATGCGCCGGGCGGACGCCCAGAACGAAGCGCCCGCGCCGCGCGTCCCAGGGCAGCCTGCTGTCCCAGCAGCGCGAATGTTTCGCGGGGATGGGCAAATCCCTCGATGCGGTCGCTGTCATTGGGCTCGGATACGGCGGAACGCTTGGCCATACGGTCTTATAGATCGAAACGCCGGCCGACGGCGGTCAAAATCGCTTCGGCGACTTGCTCTTCGGTGCCGCTGGCATCGATCACCCGGCAGCGATCCGGACTGCGCCGGGCGATATCCAGAAAGGCCTGGCGCAGCTTTTCATGGAAATCGGCGCCGAACTTCTCAAAGCGGTTTTCCGCGCCAGCCTGGGTCTTGTGGCGCGCCATCGCCCGCTCCAGCCCCAGTTTCACATCCAGGTCCAGCACCAGGGTCAGGTCCGGCGCGAAATCGTCCAGCACGGCAGCGTCGATCCGCCGGATGGTTTCGCGCGGCACGCCGCGTCCCACGCCCTGATAGGCGAAGGTGGAGTCATTAAAGCGGTCGGAAATCACCCAGGTCCCGGCCATCAGCGCCGGACCGATGGTGCGCGCCACATGATCGGCCCGCGCCGCATAGGCCAGCAGGGTTTCGGTGATCGCATCCCAGCGGCCGGGCTCGCCTTCCACCATCAGCTTGCGAATCTGCTCCGCCCCGGGCGAGCCGCCCGGCTCGCGGGTGGCCAGCACCTTGATGCCCTTGGCCTGGAGCGCGGCCGCCAGACGCTTGATCTGGGTGGACTTGCCGGTGCCCTCCCCGCCTTCCAGCGTGATGAAGCGGCCGGTCATGTCACCTTTCACTTTTTCCAAAGATGCTGGATGGAATTCCACATCCCGCCGAACAAGCCAACTTCGGCCACGGCTTGCGTGGCATAGACCGGAACACTCAAGTCAGGAAATTCCGGCGCCGTCACCACCAACACGCCCACTTTCTGACCGGCGGCGATGGGCGCCTTCAGGCCGGGATCGGGCTTCACGATGGTCTTCATGCCGGCATGGGAATCCACCTGCATGGTCACGCTCAAGGCCTTGGTTGCGCTCACCGCTACGGTCGGCAGGACGCCGTTCGCCACCGCGATATTGCCGACCACTTGGCCAGCGCTCAGAACCGGATAGGAGCGGAACTCGCGGAACGCCAGTTCCATCACCCGTCCGGCTTCCTCGGCGCGTTTGATATTGGGGAAATAGTCATTGTGATACTGGGGATAGCGCAATCCGTTGAGAACCAGGATGAGGCGCTGATCGCCGCGCTTGGCCGAGATGGTGATGCCATAGCCGGCGGCGTCAGTATGGCCGGTCTTCAGACCATCGGCGCCTGGCAGGCTGCCCAGCACCAGGTCGCGATTGGGCTGGTGGATATTGTGCCAGACAAATTCGCGCTCGCTGAAATAATGATAGAGCTCGGGATAGGTGTTGATGATGTGCCGCGACAGCTTGGCCAGGTCCAGCGCGCTCATCATCTGGCCGGGCGGGTCCGGCAGGCCATCGGGATTGACGAAGGTGGACTGGGCGAGTCCCAGCTCCTTGGCCCGTTTGTTCATCAGATCGACAAAGCCTTCGAAGGTGCCGCCCAGCGATTCGGCCACCACCACACAGGCGTCATTGCCGGACTGGATGATGATGCCGCGGATCAGGGATTCCACGGAAATGCGCGCGCCCAGCTCGGCGAACATCTTCGAGCCCTGGGTGCGCCAGGCGCGCTCCGACACGGGAAAGCTATCGGTCAGCTTGACCCGGCCATCCTTGAGCCGGGAAAATAGCAGGTCGATGGTCATCAGCTTGGACATCGAAGCCGGCGGCATCGGCGTCATGCCGTCCTTCTGCCACAGCACCTGCCCGGTCTGGGCATCCATGATCAGGCCATGTTCGGCGCCGGTATCGATGGCGGCCTGAACCGGCGTGGCAAGGGCGGCGAAAAGGGGCAGAAACAGGAAAATACGGCGAATCATGACGGCTCCGAAACGGTTACTGGTCTACGACGATATGGGCATCGTTGGCGCCCGCGCCGGTGATACGGGCAAGGGCTGCGTCGGCATCCGCGACCGATGCCAGCGGGCCGCTGCGTACTCTATAGAGGGTCTGCCCGCCCCGTTGAAGGGTGGATATCCGCAAATCGCCGCCCAGCTTGCCCAGCAGCTGCTTGGCATTCTCCTGTTTGGAAAAGGCGCCCAGCTGAATGTAGAGGTGGGTCACGGGCGGAACCGGGACCCGGGTCACCTGCCCCGTGGGCTGGTTGTCGGCGAACATTTCCGCCGGTATGGGCGCGGGCACCGGCAGGGATGAGGTGCGGCCCGGCGGCGCCACGGCGGCGCCCGGCACGATACCCAAGGCGGCAGTGTCAACTTTGCCGCTGGGCGCGGCAGGCAAGGCGCTTGCAATCGCGGGTGGGGTGTCGGACGGCGGCGGCCTGCCATTCAGATCGGACCGGGCCAGATAGGTGACGCGAACCCGCGCCGTGCCGGTCTGCACCACATCCAGCAGTTCCGCGGCGCGCTTGGAAAGATCGATGATGCGGCCCCGCGCATAAGGGCCGCGATCGTTCACCCGTACCACGATGGATTTGCCATTGCTCAGATTGGTGACCCGGACATTGACCGGCAGCGGCAGCGTCTTGTGCGCGGCGGTCAGCGAATTGCCGTCATACATTTCGCCATTGGCGGTGTGGTGGCCGTAGAAGGTCGGCCCATACCAGGAGGCGATGCCGGTCTCGTCATAGTCGGGCTGCTCGCGCGGATAGTACCAGACATTTTCGACCTGATAGGGCTGGCCGACCTTATAGACACCGGCATTGGGCGGAACCGTGACGGTGTGGTCCTCCGGCGGCTTGGGTGGCGGGGGCGGCGCGGTACTGCAGGACGCCAAGAACAGCGTGGCGGCGGCAAGAACGGGTTTGACGAAAAGCCTCATCGAATCAGGCCCAGGGCGGCTGGCCGAAGCTAGACGTTGCCAGCGCTGCGCTCAACGCGGTTGCCCAATTCCCGTGCAAAAGCTAAGGGATCGGCAGTGGATGGGTGGCCGAGTGGTTTAAGGCTCCAGTCTTGAAAACTGGCGTGGCGGAAACGCCACCGTGAGTTCGAATCTCACCCCATCCGCCACTTCTGAGTTGACGGAGCTTTACGGACGTCGCTGGAGCGAAAATCGGCCTGCAGTTACCGGCTTTTCTTCATGTGCGAGTCTGGAACGGCGCATTGCTGCCCCCCATAATCTAATCTGAAACGTGGGTTGAAGTGTGGGTAAGACATGGTGCGGGTATTAGCGCGACTTACGGCAACTAAGGTCGCAAAACTTAAAACACCGGGCATGTACGCAGACGGTGGCGGTCTTTATGCGCAAGTGGGACCGAACGGAACTGGGTCATGGGTGTTCCGCTACACCTTTCGCGGAATGACCCATTACATGGGTCTTGGAA
>JANYAR010000111.1 GCA_025361185.1 Alphaproteobacteria bacterium
CGCGCAAATAACAAGATGTCTTGTGCAACCGCCAGTTTTCTTGTATACAGCCCTTATGAAGACCGTCCCGTCAAAAATGAGCAACATCAAACCCGCCGGCGCCAAATCCGTGGGAGACCGCGTCCGCGAACGCCGCACCGCGCTGGGCCTGTCTCAGCCCCAGCTGGCCAAAAAGGTCGGCGGCATCACCTATCAGGCGATCCAGCAGTTGGAAGCCGGCGGCGGCACCAAGCATCTGGTGGGCATCGCGCGCGCGCTCGGCGTCACCGCCGAATGGCTGCAGGACGGCCACGGCCCTGCCCCATCGCGGGCCGCGTCCGCGCCGCGCGCCGGCGGCAGCGAAAAGCTCAAGGTTCTGGGCATGGCCGAATGCGGACCTGACGGCTGGTCACTGTGGAACGGCGATGTGATCGACATGATCGACCGCCCCGCCAGCCTCAACGGCGTGCCCGGCGCCTTCGCGGTCTATGCCGTGGGCGCCAGCATGGAGCCGCGCTATTACCAGGGCGAACTGATCATGATCCATCCGGGCAAGCCGCTGACCGTGGGCGCCTTTGTGCTGGTCCAGCGCCGCCCCAGGCATGACGGCGAGCCGCCGCGCGCGGTGATCAAGCGCCTGGTCAAGCGCACCGGCACCAAAGTGGTGCTGGAACAGTTCAACCCGCCCAAGACCTTTGAGATCAAGACCGCCGACATCGTCTCCATCCACCGGGTGGTGGGTTCGGGAGAGGTCTAGTTCGCCGCCTTCTCGACCGGCGCAGCTTTGGTGTCGGCAACCGGTATGGGCCCGACCTGCACAGGCGCGGCATTCGCAACAGGAGCGGCAGGCGCGGACGCCGTAGCCAATAACGGGGTCATGGTGATGTTCACCACCGAGTCATACTTGTTGTCGGCACCGTTGGCGGAATCCACGATGGATGAAATGCCCGCCGTCAGCAGCAGATCCACGGCGATATTCGCTGCGATGGCGGCCGAGACGCCGGAATGATTAAGATAGGCGGCGTCCTGATAGCCTTCCTTCTTGCAGGTGATGGTCAGGTCGTACTTGCTCTTGCGCACGGTCAGCTTGGCGGGCGTGCTTTCAACGCTGCCCATGTCCTTGCCGTCGTCCCGCTTGAACGCGCAATGCGCGCCGATCGGATTGGTGACGACCGAAATGTCTTGTGACGTGCCTTCGAAAACGCTGACGCAGCCCGACAGGCACGACGAAGCAAAAACGACGGCCATAGCCGTCGTGGCCCTGATTTTCATGGTGAGGCTCCCCAGCCTGTGAACGAGGCTGTTAAAGTGTGCCCCCAAGTCACACTAGGCGCTCAGCCCCACCCGCGCAAATACGCAAGCGGCATGACAAATTATCAGTACAGGGAGGAATGCCCGGATAGGCCCGTTACGCCGCTTTGCGGCTCTGTTGGGCAATCGGCAGGGTGATGGTGACGGTGGTGCCCAACCCCTCGCGGCTTTGCACCTTCATGACGCCGCCATGTTCATTCACCAGCGCCTTGACCAGCGACAAGCCCAGCCCGGTGCCTTCACGCGCCAGCATGGGATTGTTCGACGCCTGCTCAAAGGGCTGACCGATGCGTTCCAGCACCTCGGCGGGAATGCCGATGCCGTCATCCTTCACCGACAGCTCCACCGTCTGATCCATCTGCGTCAGCGACACAGTGACGGTGCCTTGAGGCTGAGAAAATTTCACCGCATTGGAAAGAAGATTGATCAATATCTGTTTGCAGGCGCGCCCATCGGCCACCAGCAGCACACTGGCCGGCGGCACATGCGCCACCACCAAGATCCCGTTTTCTCGCGCCCGTGGCGCGATCAGTGGCACGCACTCCTCCACACAGGCCTTGAGGTCGATCTCGCGGAAGTCGGCCTGGAAGCGGCCGGCCTCTATCTTGGCAAGATCCAGAATATCCGACACCAGACTGAGCAGATGGTTGCCGGAATCGTTGATCAGCTTGGAATACTCCTTATAGCGATCCTGCAGCGGCCCAAAGGTTTCATGCAGCATCATCTCGGAAAAGCCGAGAACCGCGTTCAGCGGCGTGCGCAGCTCATGGCTCATATTGGCCAGGAATTCCGACTTGACCTTGCTGGCGGACTCGGCCGCCTGACGCGCCGCCAGGTTGTGCACCAGCTCATGCTCCAGCCGCTGGCGGTCGGCGGCGCCCGCGCGGAAGGTTTCAAGTGCGAGCGCGAACTGGCCCATTTCGTCGCCGCGCTCGCCCAGGGCGAGCGCTTTTTTGATCACCGCGTCCTGATTGCTGGTTATGGCACGGGTGATCTGCTTGAGCGGGCGGATCAGGCGCACGAACACCAGGAAGGTGGTGATCATCGCCAACGCCATGCAAATTGCCGTGAACATCATCGCGTTGTAAAAATCTTTGCGCGCCTGCCGAAAGTTGTCCAGCGCGCGCGCTTCCGCGCCATCCAGCGCCGCCCGCGACACCTGCATCAGGCTGTTGAGTCCCGGCGTGGAAAGTTTCAGCCACTCCGGCCCCGTGATGCCCAGCGCCACGCCACTGTCCAGCCGCGTCAATATCTGGGCGCGTATTGCCCCATAATGGCCAAAATATTCGAGATTGGCGTGATGGATGGCGAACGCCAGCTCAGATGGCATTTGGCCGCCTCTCACCGATTGCTCGATGGATTCCCATGGCGCGCCCATGCGGCCATTGACCTCGGCCAGATGGTCCAGGTCGGCGCGGCTGGGCTTGTGCGGCCAAGCGACAAAATTGCCCAAGAAGCGGCGTTCTGACCCGGCTTCGACCCTTATATGCCAGGCAATGTCGCCGATGCGCATCATCTCGCTCATATAGGATCCGGTGCTGGCGATCTGGCGCGACAGGATGGCAGCCTGCACGTCCACCAAGTCCAGCATGGCATAGGCCAAAGACTGAGGATCGAGGATCAGATTGCGCGGCCGCTGTTCGCGCGGCAGGACGGCGGCGGCCAGTATGGACGGAAAAAGCCGCCCGTCGAAATCCGCCGTCATGCGCGCCAAGCGCTCGCCAAGCGCGGGCGGTATCCGTTCGTTATGGGCTTGGGCGATTTGTTTTTCGACATAGCCGATGGCATCCAGCGAATGCTGGTGCAGCAATTTCAGCCGTGCCAAGACTGCCGGGCTGGCGATCGCGGGCTCGGAGATGGTCGTGTCGATCACACCCAGCTCGACACGGACGGCCTCGCGCACCAGCACGATGTCGCGCGACACCCGCGCGCTTTGCGCGATCTCCGCGCTTTGGCGTTCGCGCGTCCAGGCTTTCATGCCAACGATGGCGAACACCGTCACCAGCACCACCAGCTGTGTACCGGTGACCAGCGACAGCAATGTCGCAATGGAGCATCCGCGCTTCAAGATGATCTTCCTCGCCCAACCGCGCATATTTTACGCAGCCAGGGATGGCGGAGTTCTTAAGATAATTTGTCAGCTAAAGTCAGCCAGATGCGCAATCTTGCACCCAGCGGCATTTGCACCGTGCCTGATTCCTTAAAATCGCCTTTACACAGATTGACTGGGGCTTAACGTCGACGGTCCCGCCACGTTTGGACGCCGCCCCGCCGCAAAAATGGCCGCCGTGCGGGCTTGAGAAAATACAAGTATACTTGTTTTCTTTTTGCAAGTATGCTTGTAGTATTGCGGCATGAACATGGTCGAGGTCATTGCGCGGGGTGCCGTCCGGCGCGCGCACGACCTGCCCTGCCCCTTCTGCGGCGCCGATCCGCCGCTGGCCGCCAAAATCGCTGGCCGCTTCGTGGTGGGTTGCGAAAATGACGATTGCGCCGCCAACCCGCAGGTCTCAGGCTCCAGCCTCACCGAGACTTGGGAGAAATGGAACCGGCGGGCAGCACGTGGCAGCTAGGGTCAGTGGCCCGGCATCTGGTTTCGTACCTGTTCAGCCCAGTGCTCAACCGCATTGCTGAATCCGTCGGGGAAGAGATTTTCCGCGAATATCAGCCCCAGCACCAGCCCGATCAGAAGGCCCACAATGAATCTGCCCATAACCGCTCCCCCGCAACAGACGCGCCAATCCGGGCGGCGCGCGCTTCCCCTGTCCAATCATTGGACCCCGCCAAATGGGCAAAATCATGGTGGATTGGCGCCGTCGCGCCAAGAAGAAAGACACCGAACTTGCCATTCCGGGGCCCTGTGTTTATTGCTCCGGCACGATTTTGGGGCCCAAAAGGCTGCAAACGGCCGGGTTAGCTCAGCGGTAGAGCAGCGGTTTTGTAAACCGAAGGTCGGGAGTTCAATCCTCTCACCCGGCACCATCATTTCCTGCGCGCCTTCCGGCGCACAGGAAATGATGCCAAGCGGCAACTAGCGTCAGCGTAGTGTGCGGCCGAGAATCGGCCCGCGGCAGTGCCGCGCACCCCACGGAACGCGAAGAACCCCGCTGCTTTCGCGGCGGGGTTCTCTTAGCCATAGGCTCCGTTATCCGGCACAAGGCCGGACGCACAAGCGGGACAAAGCCCGCGACAAATATTGTCGATGTGTTTGGAGGCCGGTGAATGACACGCTATGTCATCCATTTCATGGCCTTGGCCCGCGATTACCGCAGGGCAGTGTAACTATCAGGTGGAGTATCTTCCATCTGGAAACCTCCCTTCAGAACATCAGCCGCTTCGGTCCACCGCTTAGCGTGACCAAACTTCCCTGTCGCGTCTACCGATCTGGCTTGGCCAAATCCAGAGCCTCTGCAAGCAGTAGGCCTGTGCGCCGAAAAGCTGTGCGTTTTAAGCGATTACCGTCACCGGCAACAAAGAAATCATCCTCCCGGCGGCACGCCAAGTCAACACCGCCCAGGTGCTTAACGCAGACCGAAAACGATCGGCACAATGTGGCGCAACCGGGCTTGACCGGGCCGTCCAACGTGACGTCTGCTTAGGAAAAAGCTGGCCTCAAGCTGGCCACGCCATGGGGGAATCATGAAAGCCGCTCTATTTCTTGCCGCATCTTTGGCCGCGCTGACGCTGCCCGCTTCGGCGGCCGACTATGCCGGACGCTGGGAGATATCGGGCCGCCAATTCGGCATGTATCCCTCCTTCCAGCCCATCACCGATGGGCGGCTGGAGATCACGGGCAATGGTGACAGCTACACCGCCACCTACAATACACTCAACTTCAGTGGTTCGCTGCAGAAGGACGGGCTGCACCTGGACTGCGCAGTGGCCGGTAAGCCTTGCGGCACGCTGACCTTGCGGGAATCCAAAGGCGTCCTCGCCGGCACTGGTACCATCGCGGGCGAAGTCATCGACATCACCGGCAAGCGCGCGGCCCCGCGCCCGGCGCGACCCACCGCGCGCGAATTCACCCCGAAACTGTTCCATACGCTTTATTCCAGCAGCGCCGCACCGGCCTTGCGCCTCTTCCCCGGCGACAGCGTGCACACCGAAACGGTCGACAATCGCGGCTATGACGGCAAGAACGTGTTTCGCTCCGCCCATGGCAATCCCCTCACCGGCCCCTTCTATGTCGAGGGCGCCATGCCGGGCGATACGCTGGTGGTGCATCTCACACGCGTGCGGCTGAACCGCGACTATGCCATGCAGGCCAACGCCATTGCCGGCAATGCGCTGAACACTTCCTATCTGCAAAGCCTGCCCAAAAGCGACGGCACACTCAACGAATGGCGGCTGGATGCGGCCACCAACACCGGCGCGCTAGCCAGGCCCGGCGATCATCTGCGCGATTATAAAGTGGCGCTGATGCCCATGCTGGGCTGTGTCGGCGTGGCGCCGCCGCGACAGCAGGCAATCGCCAGCTCCAATCTCGGTCCCTGGGGCGGCAACATGGACAGCCAGCTGGTGCGCGAGGGCACCACCGTCTACTTGCCCGTATTTCAGCCCGGCGCACTTCTTTATATAGGCGACACCCATGCCCAGCAGGGCGATGGCGAATTGCCGGGCCAGGCGATGGAAACCAGCATGGATGTCACCTTTTCCGTCGAGGTGATCGAAGGCAAGACCTTGGGCCAGACCTGGCTGGAAACCAACGATGAGGTCGGCGTCATGGGCGTGGGCGGATCGCTGGATGAATCCCTGCGCGTGGCCACCACCGGTCTCGCACAATGGCTGACCGACCGCTATCACCTGTCGCCATCGGAAATCGCCGCGGTACTGGGCACCGCCATGCGCTACGAGATAGCCGAAGTGGTGGACCCCCAGATCAACGTGGTGGCCAAGATCCGCAAGGACATGCTGGCGAAGATCCATTGATTCGTGCCGAATGCGGCAGGACACCTGCTTCGCCGTCACCAAACCATCATTTGACGCCGGGCCATTATTTCTACAATACATGAAATATGGATTCTGCTCACGCCCTCTCCGGCCTGTCGGCCCTGGCTCATGACGGCCGCCTTGCCATCTTCCGCCTGCTGATGAAGGCCGGGCCCGACGGCATGGCGGCGGGCAGCATCGCGCGCAAGCTGGACACCGCCCCCAACACTTTGTCGGCGCAGCTTCTGATCCTCTCCAATGCCGGACTGGTCCGGGCCCGGCGCGAGGGTCGTTCCATCATCTATGCGGTGGATTTCGAGGCGATGAGCGGTCTGCTGTTGTTCCTGACCAGGGATTGCTGCGGCGGGCGCCCGGAAATCTGTGCCCCACTTGCCCAGACTGTCAACGCCTGCTGCTCGCCCCGGAAACGCCGCGCATGACCTACAATGTCTTGTTTCTGTGCACTGGCAATTCCGCGCGCTCCATCATCGCCGAAGCAATCCTGGGCAAGGTGGGCGCGGGCCGCTTTAACGCCTTTTCCGCGGGCTCGCATCCCAGAGGTGAAGTCAATCCGCATGCCCTGGACCTGCTCAGGCGGCTGGATTTCAATGTCGGCAGGTTTCGCTCCAAGCCATGGGACGAGTTCGCGGCAGCCGGCTCCCCGCCGCTGGATTTCGTCATCACCGTCTGCGACAGCGCGGCCGGCGAAGTCTGCCCCATCTGGCCGGGCCAGCCCATGAGCGCGCATTGGGGTATGCCAGATCCCGCCGCGGTCGAAGGCACCCCCGTCGAAATAGCGCTGGCCTTTGCCGAGACCTATCGCATGCTCAACAACCGCATTTCCGCCTTCGCCAATCTGAAGATGTCCGGCCTGGACCGGCTGTCGCTGCAAAGCAAAGTGGCAGACATCGCCAGGGACGCATGATGCGCCGCCTCACCGCAGAATTCCTCGGCACAGCCCTGCTTCTGGTCGCGGTGGTCGGCTCCGGCATCATGGCCGAGCGGCTGGCGGGCGGGAACATGGCCATCGCGCTGCTGGCCAATGCGCTTGCCACCGGCGCAGCGCTGGTGGTGCTGATCACCATTTTCGCGCCACTGTCGGGGGCGCATTTCAACCCCTGCGTCACGCTCTATGCCGCCCTGGGCAAGCAGATGCCGTGGCGCATGGCGGCACTCTATATATGTATGCAAGTTGCCGCTGCGGTTACCGGGGTGTGGCTGGCGCATGCCATGTTCGCCCTGCCTGTGCTGCAACTCTCCACCCATCTGCGCGACGGGCCGCCGCAATGGCTGGCGGAAGTCCTCGCCACCTTCGGCCTGCTGCTGACCATCGCCGGCGCGGTGCGGTTCGCCCCGGCCACCACGCCCATGCTGGTGGGACTATACATCACCGGCGCCGATTGGTTCACCGCTTCAACGTCCTTCGCCAATCCGGCGGTGACCTTGGCGCGCATGTTGAGCGACACTTTCGCCGGCATCGCGCCGTCATCCGTGCCCGGCTTCATCGCCGCGCAATTGCTGGCGACGCTTGCGGCATGGCGAATCTTGCCCTGGCTATTTGCGCCCCGCGATTAGCCCGCCTTCAACGCCCGCAAGGCCAGGATGAACAGGGCTGCACCCGTGGTCGCGGTAACGATCGAGGCGACCAACCCGCTGCCGATGTGTATTCCCAGAATGCCGGAAAGCCATCCGCCGATGAACCCTCCCAGAATACCGATGATAATATCCCCGACCAATCCGAACCCCCCGCCCTTTACCAGTGTACCGGCCAGCCAGCCCGCGACAGCACCGACAACAACCCACACCAACAAGCCCTGCCCTTCCATTATTATCTCCTGCGCTTTACGTCAGTTTTCTGCCTCCGGATGGAAGCGTGAGGGACGGTCCGGTCATTGGTGATTCCGCTGCCGGGCCGCCGGGGATGCTGGCGCGCAAGCTTGGCAGGAAAGTGCGCCAATTGTGGCATTTCTGGACATGTTCGGCCTGCGTCCGGCACTGACTGTTTGTCACCAGCGATCACGGATGCCGCGAGGTCGAACGTTACCGGCCTTTCGCCCGCGCCACTTCCCGGACGAAATTGATATCGGCGGAGTCTCCGGTCAGCAGGTGTGCGCCCACGATATAGGCTGGGGTCTGGAACACGCGGATGCCGCGCGCCAGATTGAAATTGGCAATGATCTCGTCAGTGACCTCGGGCGCAAACATGTCGCGGCGGGCCCTGGCCACGTCCAACCCCACGGCCTTTGCGGTATCCAGTATGCCCGCTTCGTCCAGCACGCCATCGCGGCGCATCAGCGCAATGTGAAAGGCGCGGTACTTGCCCTGCCTGGCGGCGGCCAGCGCCATGCGCGAAGCGATCATCGACGCCCTAGTCAGAATGGGAAATTCCTTCATCACCAGCTTCACGCGTTTGTCGCTCTCCACCAACCGCATCAGCCGGGGCTCCGCCGCCTTGCAATAGGGGCAGGTATAGTCGAAGAACGCGACGATGGTGATGTCGCCCTGGACATTGGCGATCACCGGTGAACCCGGGTTGGACGTCAGTGCATCAAGGCGGGCAGCAACCCGCTCATCACGGTCCCTGCT